>CACYDO010000185.1 GCA_902773165.1 uncultured Ruminococcus sp.
GGAGAGCAATTCCCCGTTATTGTAAAGTCAAATCGAAACTGTCGGCGGTGACACGCCGCAAAATATACAAAATATCGCAAAGGTATGCAAATATATTTCTCTTACCAATTCAGAAAATATTCTTGATAAAAACAGCGCATTATGATAAAATGATACGGGATAATTTCGCGTTATACGATTTATACTGATTTAGTATTACGGAATGTTATGCCGAATTCCGGTAATTGTTTTTCATCGGAATCCGGTATTTCGCAAAAATTCTTTTTAGGAGATGTAAAGACGATATGAACTCAAACGAAAAGCAAGAGCTTGAGATCCTTGCCTGCAAAGCCAGGATCTACGCTTTAGAGGGCATCTTTAATGCAAAGTCCGGTCACCCGGGCGGTTCGCTTTCAGCAGCCGATATCTACACCTATCTCTATTACAGAGAGATGAACGTTGATCCTTCTGATCCGCATAACCCCGACAGGGATCGCTTTGTGCTTTCTAAAGGTCATTGCTGCCCGTCGCTTTATGCAGTTCTTGCAATGAAGGGTTTTTTCTCTACAGAGGAATTGCCGAAGCTCAGAAAGGTCGGAGCAATGCTCCAGGGTCACCCTGATATGAAGAGCACGCCGGGTATCGACATGAGTTCAGGCTCACTCGGACAAGGCATATCCGCAGCATGCGGCATGGCTCTTGCCGGTAAGATCGACAATAAGTCTTACAGAGTATATACGCTCCTCGGCGACGGCGAGTGCGAGGAGGGTCAGGTATGGGAGGCGCTGATGTTTGCTTCTCACAATAAGCTTGACAACCTTACGGTTATCATTGACTGCAACGGTCTTCAGATCGACGGACCTGTTGAAGAGGTAGGCGGCCTGGAGCCTCTCGACAAGAAGCTTGAAGCCTTTGGCTTTGAGGTGTTCAAAATGGACGGTCATAACTTTGACGAGATCGAAGCAGCGATCACTGCGGCTAAAAATGTTTCCGGCAAGCCTGCTGCAATTATTGCAAAGACAGTAAAGGGCAAGGGCGTTTCCTACATGGAAAATCAGGTCAACTGGCACGGTGCTGCTCCAAACGCAGAACAGTACGAGGTCGGAAGAAACGAGCTGCTTGAACAGCTCAAAGAGCTTGGAGGTGCGCTTTAATGGCAGAGATGGTAGTAAAGGCTACGAGAGAGAGCTTCGGCGAGGCTCTCTGTGAGCTTGCAAAAACAAATAAAGATATCGTTGTTCTTGATGCAGACCTTGCGGCTGCAACAAAAACATCTATTTTCCAGAAGGCATATCCCGAGCGCTTTTTCGACTGCGGTATCGCAGAAGGAAATATGATCGGCGTTGCAGCAGGTCTTGCGGCAAGCGGAAAGATCCCGTTCGCAGCTTCGTTCGCTATGTTCGCAACAGGCAGAGCCTTTGAGCAGATCAGAAATTCCGTTGCATATCCGAAGCTTAACGTTAAAATAGCAGGCTCTCACGCAGGTATTTCTACAGGTGAAGACGGCGCTACTCACCAGTGCCTGGAGGATATCGCGATCATGCGCGCTATTCCGAACATGACTGTTATCAATCCTGCCGATCACTACGAAATGCTCGGCGCTGTTAAGGCTGCTTTGGAGCTTGACGGTCCTGTTTACATTCGTTTGGGCAGACTTGCTATTCCCAGCGTTAACAATAACGATGATTATAAATTCGAGCTTGGCAAGGGTGTTACTCTCCGCGAGGGCAATGACGTAACTATCATTGCAACAGGCCTTGTTGTAAGAGAAGCTGTTCTTGCGGCTGACAGCCTTAAGGAGCAGGGAATCAATGCAAGAGTGGTAAATATCCACACGATCAAGCCTATCGACGAGGACATCATTGTTAAGGCAGCTAAGGAAACAGGCAGGATCATCACATTTGAGGAGCATAACGTTATCGGCGGTCTGGGTGACGCGGTTATTTCCGTAGTTTCCGAGAAGTGCCCTGTTCCCGTTAAGAAGTGCGGCGTACAGGATCGTTTTGGCTACTCCGGTCCCGCGAAGGAGCTTCTTGAGATATTCGGCTTCACAGCGCCCGGTATAGAGAAGGAAGTTAAGAGCTTTATCGGCTGATTACCGATTGGTTCATGTGACCAATAACAAGCGGTGCACATGAAAAAATTTAAAAAATAATAATATATTTTTTATAAAAACGCCTTGTTTCACTATTGAAACAGGGCGTTTTTTGTGATAAGATTACATTGAGGTTGTTTTTTTATTTTATTATTTTATTATTTTTAAACGAGGTGAATTATATGAAGAAAAAGAACATCGTTATGAGCATGATTTGTTCGGCGGCTATTCTGTCGAATATGTTCATGGCGGCAGCGCTGCCTGCTTCGGCAGATGAGGCTGAAAAAATACGCACATTTACCTTTACCAACGACGGTATCAAAACCGACGATGACGGCGACGGCGCAAAGATCGACGGCACTTCTCTTACGATCAGTAAGTACGGCTACTATCGTGTGACAGGCTCATGCGAGGACGGCAGCATCAAGGTGAAAAAAGGAGTAAGCGCGATTGTTGAGCTTAACGACCTTACCTTGAAAAGCGAATCAAGCGCACCGCTTGTCTGCGCAAAGAACTCTAATGCGGATATCATCGTAAAAGGCAAGGTAGCTCTTGAGGATACCGTTAAGAACAGCGAGGACTATTGGCTCGATCAGGGCAAGACCGAGGACGATGAAGAGGTAGATAACGCAGAAAACGCAGTTATCAAGCTCAAAGGCGCTTCAAAGGTCAATTTCAGTGGCGACGGTGAGCTTACTGTCACGGCTCATGCCAAGAATGGCATCAAGTCGGGCGCAACGCTTGACGCGGAGCTGGAAGAGGAGCTTGCCGCAGATCCGGAAAGCGATTATTTCGCTTCTCTGACAATGAACGAGCTTACTGTGAATATCGACACGACAGACGTTTATATCCCCGAATCCGACGATTCTACAGGCAGCGCCATTGAAGATATTTTTGGTCAGTGGGGCGGCGGTATGCAGGAGAATTCCACTAATACATACGGCGACGGCATTAACGCCGAAAGCTGCTTGAATATCGAAAGCGGCGTTTATAACATCAATGCAGGTGACGACGCTATCCACTGCGACTATACGCTCAACATAGGCACGGAGGACGGAGAAAATGACGCTCTCGATATCAATATTGAGCAGTGCAACGAGGGTATTGAAGCTCCGAATCTCAATTTCTACAGCGGCGATATCGACATAAACGCGTCCGACGACGCTATCAACGCTGCTAACAGCGATCTTACAGCTCAGAGCTATCAGTTTGAGCTTAATTTCTACGGCGGCGATATCTACGCTGCAAGCACGGGCGATGATTCTATCGACTCAAACGGCAGGATCAATTCCTACGGCGGCAAGATCATTGCGATCGCAGGCCCTAACGGAAACGCCTTTGACACAGGTCTTGACGATGACAAGAGCGTTGACGATTCGTTCAATATCTACGGCGGAACGATCTTAGGTATCGGTCAGACAAACATGGCTGTACAGCCGAGCAGCGCTTCTACTCAGGGCTGGGCAGTATGGTCAGGCGGAAACAGCGGCAGAGACGGTGATTGGACCCGTCCCGGCAGTAAAAGCAGTCTGAACGGCTCGGGAGAAGCTTTTGATAATGATTTCAAACGCCCCACTATGCCTGATATTGACTTCGAACCCGTTGAGGTGGATGTAGATGACAGCTTTGGCGATTTCAAACGCCCCACTATGCCTGATATTGACTTCGAAGCTGTTGAGGTAGATGTAGATGACAGCTTTGGCGATTTTGAACGCCCCACTATGCCCGGCTTTGATCTGTGGGGAGATAACGAGAAAAGCTACGGATTATTTACAAAAGAAACAGCAGGCAAGCTGACTCTTACAAGCGGCGAAACAACGGGGATCGCCGTAGGAAATGCGCCGAACGTTAAAGCGAAGAGCGATGTTAAGGTCATTTATGACGGTGAAACGGAGCTTATCGGAACAAAGGCTGTAAATTCCGCAAATTACGTGATCTTCTCAGGTAAGGTCGGTGAGCAGGAGGATAAAAACACCGATACGGCAGAGGAAAGCACCGCAAAGTATACAGCATCGTTTGATATCAAAAACGGCAGCATTACTGTTTTCACAGACGGTACTTATCAAAGCGCCGTTCAGAATCAAACAACGACAAATGCTGTTATCGCAAAGGATACTACTGACAAAAAAGAATCCGTTACATTTGCCGTAGTTCCCGATGTTGGCTACGAGCTTACAGAAGAAAACATCAAAATCGAAGGTAAGTACGGCGAAATTCAGAATGTGGGTGACTGGACGAGCAATATCTATACGTACAAGGTCACAGACGTTGAAAGTGACCTTAAAATAACGATCACTCCCACAGAAGCTCAGGCAAAGGAAGAAGACGGACATAAAGTTACCTTCGAGATTGAGAACGGCACGGTTACACTTTATACAAGCATGCTTACAGAGGGTGGAATCCCGAATCAGACGTATGGCTATACATATGAAGATTTTTGGTCTATGTTTACCGAGCCAGACCGAAATTCATACGAGCATCTCTATTTCACAGTTGTTCCCAACGACGGCTATGCACTCGAAAGCGTTGATGATATCACTGTAGAGGGAACAGCCACGGGTATCAGAGATACACACAATGAAATGTTCGACAAAGCTGTCGTTTACGAGGTTTACGGTGTAGAAGGCGACGTTGTTGTAAAGATCAAGCTCACACCCACAGGCGAAGCGCCTTCAACCGACACGAAATCATCTGATACGGAAACACCCGACACCGAAACCCCGGATACAGATACGCCTGATACGGAAACACCAGATACAGAAACAGATACTCCCGACGCTCCCGAAAGCTTTACAGGTACATTCGTTGTTGAGGGCGGCAATGCTTCTATAACTACGTATAAAACTCAGGATTACACGCAGGGCGAGGAGAATCAGACCTCGGCTGTTGCGCGCGATTCCAAGACAGGCGAGATAATGACGGACGGCTCCGGTCAGATCAACTTTACCGTAGTTCCCGAAAAGGGCTATAAGGTTGAAAGTGTAACTGCAACAGAGGGCGCTTACAAGAACGTAAAGGGTCCCGATGATACCGGACTTGAAAACACATACAGAGTTACAAAGATCACCGATAACCTTACGATCACTGTAACTCTTGCAAAGGATTCGGAAACTACCGAACCCGAAACGGATACAACAGAACCCGACACCGATACAACGAAGCCCGATACAGATACAACAGAACCCGATACCGATACGACGAAGCCCGATACCGATACATCTGAACCCGGAACAGATACAGAGCCTGCTTCCGATACAGATGACGGTGAGAAAAAAGACACAGTAAGCATACTCTACGGCGATATCGACCTGGACGGTCAGGTAACTTCGGCAGACGCGCTCCTTCTTCTTCGTCACTCCAGCGGACTTACAACGCTGACAGTAGGCAATCTCCAGGGCGCAGACGTTAACCAGGATAAGGCATATGACAGTGCAGACGCTCTCCTTATCCTGCGCTTCTCGGCAGGTCTCAGCGATGAAGGCTCGCTGGCAGGAGTTAAAGTGACAACCACAATTTAAATTAATTGCATAAACATACCCTGAATACACAGCACAGCCCTCATATGTGTGGAGCTGTGCTGTGTTGTTGACAAATATTATTCTGAATAACTATAATAACACAGAGGGGAGATTTATCCTAAGCATGAACAAAAACACATTAAAGCTGACCTCGATATCGCTTGCAGCGGCTATGCTCACCTGTATGTTTACCGGGGCAGGCTCTGCTAAAGCGTATGCCGATGACGTAGTGGTTTACAGCGCAGATGAGCTGGAAACATTTAAGGACAGAACGCCGCAGCAGATTGCCGACGAGTATTATACGGCGAAAAATGCAGCCGCTGCATACGTTGACGGCGACAGATCGACCTACTACGAAATCCCCGCTTCAACAAGATCGCCGTATGAGCCGGGTAAGCTTACGGAGGATACACATCTTGCTATGACCGAGATGGCGAATTTTCATCGCTGGCTTGCAGGAGAAAATGCATTTACAAAGGTTTCCGAGCATTCCGAAAAGCTCCAGGCAGAAGCGCTTGACAGAAACTTTAAGTTTGCTCACTATATAGACGCGTCCTCAAAGCCGAACGATATGAGCGATGAGCTGTGGAATCTGGGCGAAAGCTGCACTCATAATATCCTTGCACAGGGCTACACTCCGCAGGGGGAGATAACAGGCTGGATAAACGAGGGATACGATCAGACAGAGGGCAAGTGGAATCCTCTCGGTCATCGTCACGCCCTTCTTTCTCCCGGCGTTTCCTCTGTTCAGTTCGGCCATTCCGGTTCGGTCGGCATTGGCGACGTGGACGGTATCAGCAATGAGTATAAAGAGGTGTTTTCGGCGTTTCCTGCTCCGGGATATATGCCTGCGGATCTTGTTTATCCGAATGACAGTGCATGGAGCGTGTATCTTGATCCCAATGTGTTGACAATAACAGACCAGAACGATCTTTCTGTTACTGTAACAAACGAGAACTCGGACGAAAGCTATTTCTGCACAAAGGCAAACGGCAATCTTCAGGTAGATGACGAATGGTTCGGTTCGCTGTCTGTAAATTTCGTTCAGCCTGATGACAATGATGAGTACGCTTACACAGACAGCTATTCCGTCAGAATTACAGGTCTTACAGATAAGGAAAGCGGCTCGGACGCCGAGATCGTTTACACCGTGAATTTCTTTGAGCTTTCGGATTATGAGCCGACAGAGCCTGTTGAGCCTGAACCGCCTCTTGATTACGAATATGTCGTAGACGTATTTGCCGAAAGCGCTGTTTACAGAATTCCTCAAAGCTCTGCGACAACAGAGTTTTTGACGAAGCTTTCCGCACTTCTTCCCGAAAAAGCAGTCGTCGTGACGAACGGGTCTTCACAGTATACGGCTACCCTCGGACAGTGGCGTCTTGACGAGGAGAATTCGTGCTGGAGAGCATATGTAATCTCGTTAAACATTCCCCAGAGTGTTACTTATCGTACCGATACGTTTATTGAGGTAACGGTAGAGTATGAAGTTACCGAGGACGAACACGAAAATGAATTTGTGATCCCGGAGGAACCCGAACAGGACGAGAGCGCATATGTCAGAGTTCGCCGTAATTCCGACAATATCGACGTAACAAAGGTATTCCGCATTGAGGAAAACGAAAACGGCGGATATTCGGCAGTTGAAAGACTTAATTCCGAAATATCTCCCGAATTTGAAAATATGCTTTCACTATTTACAAAGCCATACCACATTTATAAAATGCAGTTCGGTGAAGAAGACAGCGGTGAGTATATTGCAGTAGGCGTGGATTCCTCAGATGACGGATATATTTACGTGTGCGCAGGCGGAGTTAAAGAGGTATTTGTCGGCGGACGCTCAGATGCTCCCGATACAATAGATGTACCCGGCACAATTGACGTTCCCGAAACGATAGATGTTCCTGAAACGATCGACATTCCCGAAACAAGAGATACTGCCGATACACCTGATACACCCGACACTCCTGACACGTCCGATACACCTGACACAGCAGACACACCTGATATTCCCGATACACCAGATACACCCGATACGCCCGATACTCCGGATAC
>CACYDO010000186.1 GCA_902773165.1 uncultured Ruminococcus sp.
GAACTGTCAGCGGCGACACGCCGCCGGAACTGTCAGCGGCGACACGCCGCCGGAACTGTCAGCGGCGACACGCCGCCGGAACTGCCTGTCGGCGTTTGCCGACTTTTTGTGGATAACATGTTGATTTTTGGAGTATAATGTATTATAATAAGAAATGGCTATGTAAAAAAATTTAAGATGATCTTAGCTATGTTTTGAAGAGAAGAGGAACAAATATGATATTTGCAGATCTGTTCTTTCTGTATGTTTTTTTGCCGCTTGTTTTTTTGGCATACTTTATCAATAAAAACATAAAATACAGAAACGGCGTGTTAATAGTATTTTCACTTATTTTTTATGCGTGGGGCGAGCCTACTATCGTGCTGCTGCTGATATTCAGCGCGCTCGTCAATTGGCTTTTAAGCCTGCAAATAGACAAGCACCGGGATGATAAGATCGGTAAGATCGCCGTGGGCGGTTCGCTTGCGTTCAGCCTTGGTCTGCTGATGATCTTCAAGTATCTCGGATTTATAGTAGAAAACCTCAACCTGCTCCCGTTTGTAAACCTTCCCGTTCCCCACATTACGCTGCCGGTGGGAATAAGCTTCTACACATTTCAGATATTGTCGTATGTTATCGACTGCTATTGGGGCAAGGTCAAGGTTCAGAAAAGCTATTTCAGATTTCTCCTTTACGTGTCGCTGTTTCCGCAGCTTATCGCCGGACCGATCGTGCGTTACAGCATAGTTGAAAAGGAGATCGTAAACAGAAAAACGACAGTTACCGATCTGAGCGAGGGTATGTGCCGCTTTATGATCGGTCTGGGAAAAAAGGTGCTCCTTGCAAATAATCTCTGGACGATCGTTGAAACCTTCTTTAAAGGCGATATCTCCGGTCTGTCTGTTTTCGGAACATGGTATACAGTCATCGCGTATTCGATGTATGTTTACTTCGATTTCAGCGGATATTCCGATATGGCGATCGGTTTGGGCAGAATTTTCGGCTTCCACTTTGACGAAAATTTCCGCTACCCGTTTATCAGCAAAAATATTGCCGAATTCTGGCAGCGCTGGCATATTTCTCTCGGAACGTTCTTCCGTGATTACCTGCTTTATCTGCCGATAGGCGGCAAAATGCACGCAAGGCTTAACCTTTTCCTCGTGTGGTTCTGCACAGGTCTGTGGCACGGCGCTTCGTGGAATTTCATCATATGGGGCTTGTACTTCGGCGTGTTTATCTTTATCGAACAGCTTATCGGTAAAAAGCGCATGAAGGCTATCCCCACAGTTATTACGCATATATACAGCAAGCTTGTTATTATCGTCGGCTTCGGTATCTTCTATTTTGAGGATTTCTCGCAGCTGGGCTCCTTCTTCAAAAATCTTGTCGGCGCAAACGGAAACGCCCTTACCGATACCGTTTCCACAACCTCAATGATAAATAACTGCTTCCTGCTTGTCGCGGCGATCGCTGCGTGTCTGCCGATCGCAAAGCCGGTAAACAAGCTTATAAATACGAATACAAAAACGATTGCAGTCGGTCAGGGTCTGAAGGTGGCTTACTGCCTTGCACTGTTGGCGATCAGCTCGCTGCTGCTTGTTGACGCAACGAGCAACCCGTTCCTCTATTTCAGATTCTGATGAAAAGGAGAATGCGATAATGGACGATAACGTAAAAAAGGATCAGCCGATAAACTCCGATTCCCGACAGAGCGGCAGCCGGAATTCCGGCAATAATAACCGCAAACGCAGCCGCAATAACTATTATAATCGAAACAAAGGCGCTTCCGGCAGCGGAAGACAAAATACTGCGGACAAACACGCGGATACTCAGAGTGACAGCCGTGCCGCGCAGAATCAGTCCTCCGGTGAACGCGCTGGAGAACAGGGCAGCTCCGGATGCAAGCCGCAAAACGATCGGCAGAGAGCGCAGAATAACGGAAATAATAGATATAACAGAAACAGAGGACAAAACCAAAGAAAACAGCATTCGCAGAATCTGCAAAATGCACAGCAGCGCCCCGAGAGTTCACAGAAATCTCAGGAATTACAAAGAAAATCCGAACGTTCGCAGAATGCGCAGAAAACACAGCAGCGCCCCGAGAGTTCACAGAAAACTCAGGAATTACAAAGAAAATCCGAACGTTCGCAGAATGCGCAATATGCACAGCAGCGCCCGGAGAGTTCACAGAAATCTCAGGAATTACAAAGAAAATCCGAACGTTCGCAGAATCCGCAGAAAACACAGCAGCGCCCCGAGCGTTTACAAAGTGCGCAGGAAACACGCATAAATACGAATACATCGGTCAAGGTAATAACCGATAATGAAGCAGAAACCGTTCGGGAAACATCGCAGACAGTAGAAAAGGAGCTTACGAAATCCGTGAGTACAGAGCAAAAGCCGTCATCGGAAATGCGGCAAGGCGGCGAGGAAAAAACGGCAAAAAAAGATGATTCACATGTAAATCGGGCAAAAAGCCTTTCCGACGAGAAGATGAACCGCCTGAAAAGCGACTGCCGTTTCTGGGCAAGACTTGCTTCTGTTGTGGCTATTATTCCGATCTATCTTGTGCTTCTGGTATTTGCGTCTTTCCTTCCGCGTTCTACCGTTTCTAATATAGAAAAAAGAAATCTTGCGACCTTCCCCGAATTTACGTGGTCGGATTACTGGAGCGGAAAGTATACGTCCGATGTTACTCACTATTTTGACGACACAGTTCCCTTCCGCGACACGTTAAAGCAGGCGGCAAGCCGTTTTTCCGGTCTTTTCGGAATAAAGTACAACGACGTTCAGGTTTCGGGCAGCATGGAGGTCGTAAACAAACCGCAGCCTGTCAATCCGAAGCCGGCAGAAAATTCCGCCAGCTCCGCTGTTTCTTCCGATTCCGACACACAAGCCGTAAAGCAGGTAAAGGGCGAGGAAATTGCCGACGGCGTGTACGCAAACGGCGTTATCGTTGTATATCAGCACGACCACTACAGGGCTATGTCGATGTATGGCGGCGGTTACGGAGAAACGTATGCACAGGCTGTAAACAAGATCTCCGACGCGCTTCCGCGCACGAAGGTTTATTCCCTCGTTGCACCGACTGCGAGCGAGTTCTATACTCCGGAAAACTTCTCCGATTACAATGCAAGTCAGGAAGATGATATCGTTGAGATAAACGGAATGCTCCACAATGCAACGGGTATAAACATATGCCCCACGCTGCTTTCGCATAAGCAGGAGAATATCTATACGCGCACAGACCACCACTGGACGGCGCTGGGCGCTTACTACGCGGCTCAGGATTTTGCAAAGGCAGCAGGCGTTGCCTTCCCGAAGCTTTCGGAGTATAACGAGGTCGTAAAGCATGATTACGTTGGTACGCTTTACAGCTTTTCGGGAAATAACGCCGATCTGCTCAACGACCCCGAGGATTTCGTGTATTACGTTCCCAAAAATAAGAAGTATAACGCGGAATACTACGACTACGCTTACAATTATGTCTTTGACGGTGATATCTACGCCGATGTTGAGGTATCAACAGAGTATTACAGCACGTTCATCTACGGCGACGCTTACAGCCTTAAAATAGATACAGGCGTTAAGAACGGCAGACGCTGCCTTGTCGTAAAGGAAAGCTACGGCGACGCTCTCGTGCCGTTCCTGACAGGCTCTTTTGAAGAGGTCTACGTTGTAGATATGCGTTATTTTGAGCGCAATCTTATTGACTTTGCCAACGAGATGAATATTACAGACCTGCTTGTCTGCTGCTGCTCGTACTCTGCTGTAGGTCCGAACGCCGATTCTCTTGAAGCTATCAGAACAGGCGGTATTCCAATGACGCCGACTGCCGAAATTGAGGAAAGCAAGAGCGATAACATTACGGCTGATAATGCTGACAACGCTGACAATCCGCCTGCGGAAGCTGTGGAAAGCAGCAGAGCCGAAGACGAAACGACAGCACAGGGCGATATGTTCGGTGAAGCGTCAGATGAAGCACAGGGCGAAGACCAGTTCGGTTACGGGCAGGACGGCGAAAACGGATATGATTCCGGCGGAGACGACCTGGAGCTTGGCTTGTATACGGAAGACTAGAAAGGCGGTAAATATGCAAGAGCTTGAATATCCATTTGATTCCGCGTATATAATGAAAAAACGCAGAGCGATCAGAAAATCACTCCTTGCCGACGGCTCTGTCCGGCTTAAAAAGCGCATTGCCGTGCTCGGCGGCTCGACAACGAACGACATTGTATCCGTTATGGAGCTTTTTCTGCTTAATAACGGCATTGAGCCGACGTTTTATCAGTCAGAGTACGCGCAGTACTGGCAGGACGCGATGTTCCCCGGAGAGGAGCTTGCTTCCTTTGCGCCGGATGTTGTGTTTATCCACACAACGAACCGCAATATAACTGCGTACCCGAAAATCACCGACAGCCGCGAAACGGCGGACGCTCTTCTTGAAAGCGAATTTGCAAGATTTCGTCAGATGTGGGAGGCAGCGGCAGCGCGTTTTCATTGCCCTATAATCCAGAATAATTTCGAAATGCCGCTTTTCAGGCTGATGGGCAATAAGGATTGCTCCGATTACCGCGGACGCGAGCGCTTTATTTCGCGCTTAAACGAGCGTTTTTACGATTACGCCGAGAATACTGCGAATTTTTATATCAATGACATCAATTTCATCTCCGCAAGCTACGGCTTGAAGGAATGGTCTGACCCTTCATTCTGGAATATGTATAAGTATGCGATGTGCTTTGACGCTATTCCCGAATTTTCATTTAATACGGCGAATATAATCAAGTCGCTGTTCGGCAAAAATAAAAAGGCGCTTGCTCTCGACCTGGACAACACGCTTTGGGGCGGCGTTGTGGGCGACGACGGCGCTGAGAATCTGCAAATAGGTCAGGAAACGGGCGTTTCTCAGTCCTATTACGAATTCCAGTCTTATCTTAAAGCACAGAGCGCGCTGGGCGTTATGCTCACTGTATGCTCCAAAAATGACGAGGAAAACGCGCTTGCAGGTCTGAATCACCCCGAGGGCGTTCTTCGACCCGATGATTTCGTTGTTATCAAGGCGAATTGGGAGAATAAGGACAGAAATATTCTCGAAACAGCCGCGCAGCTCAATATTCTGCCCGATTCCATCGTTTTCGTTGACGATAATCCTGCCGAAAGAGCGATAGTCAGAGCGCAGGTGTCGGGCGCAGCCGTTCCCGAAATGGACAGCGTGGAAAATTATATCCGTATTCTCGACCGCAGCGGATTTTTCGAGATAACGTCTTTCAGCGACGACGACTTAAAGCGCAACGAGATGTACAAGGCGAACGCTGAACGCGCCGCGCAGCAGGCGGAGTTTGAAAATTACTCCGATTATCTGCTCAGCCTTGATATGAAAGCGACTATCGAGGACTTTATCCCCATGTATTTGCAGCGCATAACTCAGCTGACGAATAAATCAAATCAGTTTAACCTGACGACAAAGCGCTACACCGCCGCTCAGATGGAGGAGGTATTCTCCGACGACAGCTATATCCGCCTTTACGGAAAGCTTGTCGATAAATTTGGCGATAACGGCGTAGTTTCGGTGGTTATTGGCAAAATCGACGGAGAAACGCTGCATATTGACCTGTGGCTCATGAGCTGCCGTGTTTTAAAGCGCGAAATGGAGCTTGCAATGCTTGATGTGCTTGTGGAAAAATGCCTAAGCAGAGGTATAAAGACGATACGCGGCTATTATTACCCCACAGCTAAGAACAAAATGGTCAAGGAGCTTTACTCTGTTTTTGGATTTGACAAGATAAGCGAATCGGAAGACGGCAGTACGCAGTGGCAGCTTTTGACAGAGGGGTATGAGAAAAAGTGCGGCGTAATTGAGATAAACGGAGAGCAAAGACACAGCTAAAATTTTTGCCAGGATTTTTTCAAAAAAACGCACGATTATAATTTAAAGAAAGAAGGCTTTAAAATGACAGAGGAAGAAATTTACGAAAGACTTAACGATGTATTCAGAGATATTTTTGATGACGACACCATTGAGGTGGACGAAACAACAACAGCCGATGATATCGACGATTGGGACAGCCTTGAGCATATCAATCTCGTGGCGGCA
>CACYDO010000187.1 GCA_902773165.1 uncultured Ruminococcus sp.
CGAAGGGGCGTGGGGGCGATCGGAAAGCCCCCACAAAAGGTTTGCGAAAATGTAATGGGTAGATGTTAATGTCGTTTACTATAACTCTGAGGCGCGGAAACCAACTAACCTTTTATGCAAACTAAAACCGGAACAGCCTCCAGGCGCTTGCCTGGCGGAACCGCCCCCGGGTGCATACCCAGAGTGTAAAAAATAGCAGGCAGGCAACCAGCGGCGCGGTAACCAACTAACCTTTTATGCAAACTAAAACCGGAACAGCCTCCAGGCGCTCGCCTGGTGGTTATTCGCAGACTTGAACAAAGATCTTTGCGGTTATTCCGTTGTAAAGCTTGACCTCGCTGTCATATGTGCCGTACTGCTTGATCTCGCCTGTAATGGAAATTTTGCGCTTATCAACGACTATGCCATAGCGCTGCTTTATCTCGTTTGCAATTTCCTTTGCAGTTATCGAGCCGAAGAGTTTTCCTTCCTTACCCGATTTTGCATGGATAACTATCGTTTTTGATTCAAGCTTTTCCTTAGCTGCATTAGCCTCTGCAATTGCCGTATCTATCTTGAACTGCTTTGCGTCGGCTGCGTTTTTAAGCTCGTTCATAGCCTGTGCGTTTGCTTCTTTTGCAAGTCCTCTCGGCAAAAGAAAATTTCTTGCGTGACCGTCCTTTGCCGTTACAAGCTCACCTTTTTTTCCAAGACCCTTAACGTCCTGCAACAATACTACCTTCACTTTATTATCCTCCTTTTTATCGACGATGTACTGTCTGTCGCCTTATCGGAGAGCAGATCTATCGCCTCGATCAGCTTTTCATACGCTTCCTCGGAGGTGACCTTTCCGAGATTTGCGCCTGCCATAGTCTGATGTCCGCCGCCGCCTAAATGCTCCATAACAAGCTGTACGTTCAGATCGCCCAAAGAACGAGCAGAAACGCACATATTGCCAAGGGATCTATAAATGACGTAGGACGCCTGAATATCCTTTATACTAAGAAGCTCGTCGGCTGCCTGCGCAGCTGTGAGCCTGATATTTTTCTGTCTGTTCATGTCGTCGTCGGCAATGGCGATAGCACTGCTGCGGTACGCTTTTGCCTCGGCGACAAGCTTTGATTTATTCCTGTAGTTTACGATCGAATTGGAGAAAAGACGTTTTACCTCGACAGTATCTGCGCCCTTTCGCTTCAAGAAAGCTGCCGCCTCAAATGTATTCACGCCGGTACGCAGAACAAAATTCTTCGTATCGAGCATAATACCTGCAAGAAGAGCTTCAGCTTCGTAGTTATTTAGTGCGTCCTCGTTGATATACTGAACAAGCTGTGTTACCATTTCGCATGCAGAAGACGCAAACGGTTCGTGGAAGAATATACACGCGTTATCTATATGATTGACCATCATTCTGTGGTGATCTATGACAACAATATTCTTACACATTTTATAAAGCTCGGGGTCTTCAACAAACGTCGGAGAATGTGTATCGACTATAATAAGCATCGTGCGGTCGTTCACATTTTTGCGAGCCTCCGCCGGGTCGAGAAATACATTTTTATATCCGTTGTCACAAAGACGATTTATAAACAGCGCTGCGATAGACGTATCACGATCAACTACAATTTTTGTGTCATGACCGCTAAACGTCTTTTTAATAACGCTCCACATTCCGACAGCGGCTCCCACTGCGTCGAGGTCTGATGTCTGATGGCCCATAATGTATATATTATCAGCCTCGCGAATACTCTGCGAAAGCGATTTTGCGATAACACGGGCAGTTACCTTCTCGTGCTTTTCTATTCCCTGAGCAACACCGCCGAAGAATTCGTAGTCCTCACCCATTTTCACGACAGCCTGATCGCCGCCGCGTCCCAGAGCGAGATCGAGCGCACGCAAAGACCATTCCTCGCACTTCTTTAATGAATCTGCGCCTCTTCCGATGCCCATGGAGATGGTTGTAACTAAATCGGAATTCTCATAAATTTTTATGCTTCTTACTCTGTCAAGAAGCTTGAATTTATCCTCTATAGCCTTTGAAAGACTTTTTTCATCTATAACCGCTTTATAACGACCTGCCGACGTTTTTGCATAGACGCCGCCGCACTCGGAAACCCATTTCTTCAGAATGGTTTCAACCTTAATAAGAGCGGCTGTAACATCGTCATCGGAGCTGTTGCGTTCAAAATCATCTCTGTTATCAAGGCTGATCGTCGCAACAACGGGACGTGTATCGTCATAAAGCTGAGCTGTGCGCTTATATTCTGTATTGTCAATATAATAGAAAACTATACCATCGTCGATATCAGACGCGATAACGGTGTAGCAGCGCCCATCGAACTCGACGTTTTCGCCTGAACTTTCTGTAAGAGCGTTGATATCACGGTTATTGATAAACGGAGCGATCGGGTCACCCGAGCAATCTTCATTTTGCGCAAGCTTCTTTTTAAATTTCGTATTATACCAAAGTATATCGCCTTTCGAGCCGGTAACGACTACGGGTACGGCAAATTTTTCGAGATAGGAATGATTAACTCCTTTTATGCCGCTGACTGCCCCTCTGACTGCATGCTTTACGTAGAATTTATACCTGAACGCCATCACGATAAAGAATATCGCCGAAACTACAGCTAATATCATATCGAATACAAATACGTTATGATCGTAGCGCTTCGCCGTAAGTGCAAGCGCTACCAGAGCAACGGAAAACACCAGGCAATGCGGCTGCACATAAAAACGTCTTTTCAATTCCTCACCTCCATGCAATCACACTCGGTACAAGATCTCAGCGTACATAATCTGACATTGTTATACGTCCATAATTATCGGCAAGATCATCGGAGTACGGTGTGTGCGGTCATATATCAGCTTCGACACACCGTCTTTAACGCGGTTCTTGATAGTTGTCCAATCGTGAACATCTTCATAAGCGCAATCGTAAAGAATATCGCTGACATTAGAGCGGACATCGTCAAAAAGATCCTCAGATTCACGGACATAAACGAAACCGCGTGACACAATATCGGGACCGGAAATAACGTTTCCGTTCTCTGTATCGAGCGTTGCAACGATTATCAGTATACCGTCCTGACCGAGATGCTTTCTGTCACGCAGAACTATGCTGCCGACGTCGCCAACGCCCAGACCATCAACAAGAACCTTGCCTGCCTGAATGCTTGGCAGCTGTTTCAGATACGAATCGTTAAGCTCTACAACGTTGCCTATATCGCCGATAAAGATATTTTTATGCTCCATGCCCATATCAAGAGCAAGCTCCGCATGCTTGCGAAGGTGCTTCTGCTCGCCGTGAACGGGAATGAAAAACTTCGGCTTAACAAGACCGTGGATTATTTTAAGCTCCTCGCGGCACGCGTGACCGGAAACATGGACCTCGTACATAGACTCATGAACGACCTCGCAGCCCTTTTTAAGCAGCTCGTTTACAACATTGCTGACTGCTTTCTCGTTTCCGGGGATCGGATTAGCCGAAATAATGATAAAATCGCCAAATCCGACTTCAACCTTTCTGTGGTCGGAGTACGCCATTCTTGAAAGCGCCGACATCGGCTCACCCTGAGTTCCGGTAGTAACGAGAACCAGCTTCTCGGGAGAATATCGGCGTATCATGTCGATATCTATAACCGTTTCGTCTTTAATATCAATATAACCGAGTTCCTTTGCAACCGTCACGTAATTTATCATACTTCTGCCGGAGAAAGCGACCTTCCTGCCCGATTTTTCGGCGCAGTAGACGATCTGCTGAATACGGCTGATATTTGAAGCAAATGTCGCAATAATGATTCTCTTTTTCTCAGCTCTTGCAAACAATCGCTCAAACGAAGCTCTGACAGTCTGTTCTGTAGGTGTATAACCGGGTCTTTCTGCGTTCGTTGAATCGGCAAGAAGAGCCAATACGCCCTTATTTCCCAGCTCGCCGAAGCGAGAAAGGTTTATCATGCCGCCGTCAACAGGAGTACAATCTATTTTAAAATCTCCCGTATGAACTACGATTCCGGCAGGGCTGTGGATAGCCACGCCGACAGAATCGGGAATAGAATGGTTAACATGAATCAGCTCTGCTTTCATACAGCCGAGCTTTACCACATCGCCGGCATTTACAACATTCAGATCAACCTCATTGTTAAGATTAAACTCTTTAAGCTTGTTTTCTATAAGTCCGATCGTAAGCGGTGTACCGTACACGGGGAACTTCACTTTGCTCAGCAGGAATGGAAGACCTCCTATATGGTCTTCATGACCGTGAGTAATTACGATACCTTTAATTCTATCGGCATTTTCAATAATGTACGAAAAATCCGGGATAACAAGATCTACGCCCAGCAGATCACCATCGGGGAAAGCCATTCCGCAGTCAAGAATAAAAAT
The DNA here is from genome assembly GCA_902773165.1 of uncultured Ruminococcus sp. Classification (GTDB taxonomy): domain Bacteria; phylum Bacillota; class Clostridia; order Oscillospirales; family Acutalibacteraceae; genus RUG592. The sequence continues at coordinate 4,363 of CACYDO010000187.1, forward strand.
ATCGTTGCAGCACTCAAACAGCGTGATGTTTTTGCCGATCTCGTTAAGTCCTCCGAGGAACATTATTCTCATTACAGGCTTTGGTTCGCTGTTCTTTTTCGCTGCACCCTTTGCAGACGAACCTGACGGCTTATGGTGCTTAAAGTACCTGGTGCTTTTGGGCTTGATCTTCCTTCCGGGATTGCCCTTTTGCTTACCGGGACTATTTGGTCTTTTGTTGTTTACACTCATTGGCAAATCTCCTCCATAGGTTTTTATATTATCTGTATATAATCCGGTTCATACTTCAAAGCATTTTACAGGAAATATTAATATCCTGCCCAGAATTCCCAATAGCAACGGTGCCTACGGGAAACGCCCGAACCGGTATTTATCAACATCATTGATCGGAAAATATGCAATTCCGATTCTTGTGGGTATGCACCCGAAGGGCAGTCTCGCAAAGATATTGCTGCGGCGGTTAATATATTTCTGCGCCGCCGGCTGCCCTATATTATTTTACATTTACCCTTGTATTAAGTATGCACGTTCTAACACAAGGGGCATTATATTTATTTTAACTCAATAGCCAACTATTGTCAAGAAGACTTCTTCCAAAGTCGCTAAGTCCACAAAACAAAAATAGCAGACTGCACATTTCTGTACAGTCTGCCATAATTTAATTATTTTAAAATAATTTAACTTACTTAACCATATTTGCAACTTCTGCTGCAAAGTCGTCCTGACGCTTCTCAAGGCCCTCGCCCTTCTCAAAGCGAACGAACTTAACGATCTCGATCTTGCCGCCGAGAGCCTTAGCTGTTTCAGCTGTGTAAGAACCAACTGTCTTGGAGTTGTCCTTTACGAACTCCTGATCTACAAGGCAGTTCTCCTTGTAGTACTTGCCAACCCTGCCTTCTACAATCTTTGTAAGAACCTGCTCAGGCTTGTTAGCCATCTTGGGATCCTGCTTCATCTGAGCTACCATGATCTCCTTCTCATGGTCGATAACCTCAGCAGGAACAGCGTCCTTATTGAGATAAGCTGGATTAAGAGCTGCGATCTGCATTGCAACGTCCTTGCCGTATGCAATGAAATCAGCGTTCTTTGTATCAACATCTGTATCGAAGCCAACGAGAACGCCGATCTTACCGCCTGCGTGAACGTAAGCTACGCAAGGCATATCGTACTTCTCGAAACGACGGATCTTGATGTTCTC
>CACYDO010000188.1 GCA_902773165.1 uncultured Ruminococcus sp.
GATTCCTCGCAGTTTGACGTCAGCGATACGAGAACGCTTGACGAGGTTGTAAAATGGCTGATGGAGCTTGGATATATCCCGAGCTTCTGTACAGCCTGCTACCGCGCAGGAAGAACAGGTGACAGATTTATGGCGCTTTGCAAAGCAGGTCAGATTCAGAACTGCTGCCACCCGAATGCACTTATGACGCTGAAGGAGTATCTCGAGGACTATGCGTCACCCGAAACGAGAAAATTAGGCGAGGAGCTTATTATTAAAGAGCTTGACAATATCCCGAAGGAGAACGTCCGCGCTAAGACAATGGAATATCTTACAGGTATCCATGCTGGAGAGCGTGATTTCCGTTTCTGATAAAAATATTTAGCGTAGTATACGCAAAAATAACTACCCATGCCGTAATGCATGGGTAGTAAACTATATATAGAAAGGGTTAGTATCATGAGCCTTAACAGCGTTCCGGCTGCCGAAAGAGTTCATATTGGATTTTTCGGAAAGCGAAATGCCGGAAAATCAAGTCTTGTAAACGCCGTAACATCTCAAAGTCTTGCTATCGTTTCCGATGTTCCCGGAACAACGACAGACCCCGTAACAAAAACTATGGAGCTTTTGCCGATCGGACCGGTGGTCATTATTGATACCCCGGGTATCGACGATGAAGGCGAGCTTGGAAAGCTTCGCGTGGAAAAAAGCTATCAGGCACTGAACAAGACAAATATAGCGGTTGTCGTTGTAGATTCCGCAGCAGGAATTGAAGCAGAGGAGAAGGCGCTGCTTGAAAAGATCAAGGAAAAAAATATCCCGTATATTATCGCTTACAGTAAATCGGATATCATAGATCTGGGTAAAAAAACAGATAACGAGATATCAGTAAGCAGCGAAACAGGGGAGAATATCAACGAATTACGAGAGCTTATAGGTAAGTTTGCAGAGAAAAACGGCAGCGAGAAGCATATTATCTCTGATAAAATTGAGCCCGGAGATATGCTGGTTCTGGTTGTCCCCGTGGATAAGGCTGCGCCAAAGGGACGGCTTATTCTTCCTCAGCAGCAAACTATCCGTGATATTCTTGACGCTCACGCAATGTGCGTTGTAACACAGGACGACAGGTTAAAGCAGACTCTGGATTCGCTTTCTGTTAAACCTAAGTTTGTAATTACCGATAGTCAGGTATTTGCTAAGGTCAGCCGCGATACGCCCGAAGATATCGCCCTTACGTCGTTTTCTATTTTATTTGCAAATTATAAGGGGAATCTTCGTCTGGCTGTGGAAAGCGCTGTGGTGCTTGATTCAATAAACGACGGCGATAATATCCTTATAGCGGAGGGCTGCACACACCACCGTCAGTGTGGAGATATAGGTACTGTGAAGCTGCCGGCACTTATCGGAAAATACACCGGAAAGAAGCCCGTATTTACATGGACCTCCGGAACAGAATTCCGCGACGATCTTTCTCAGTATAAGCTTATTATCCATTGCGGCGGCTGTATGCTCAACGAGCAGGAAATGCAGTCGAGAATAGCTTCTGCACAGAGGCAGGGCGTACCGATAACGAATTACGGTACTGCTATCGCTTATATGAACGGTATACTCAAAAGAAGCTTGTCACCGTTCCCCGAAATTCAACAGCTGATTCTATAAAAATGCAGATCAAAAAACCCGAAGGCAAAAGCTTTCGGGTTTTTTCAGCAAACAAGCAACAAAAATAAAAACCGCTTAAAACCATAGTTTTAAGCGGTTGGTCCGAGTGACTGGAGTCGAACCAGCGGCCTCTTGAACCCCATTCAAGCGCGCTACCAAACTGCGCCACACCCGGATAATTGAGCTGTTTTTCTCAACGAATATTATTATATCACGTCGGAAATGAAAATGCAAGATAAATATAGTTACAATATTGTAACTATATTTATACCAAAATAAGACGGCGCATATTACCGCGCCGCCCAATCTAACCATAAATTTCTTATCCAAAAGGATTATAGCTGCCATAGCCTGAGTCTGTACCCTCGGAGGAGCTGTAATTTTTATAAGTTCCGCTTGCATATTTGCCGGAGTATTCCTCAGGAGATGGCGCAGAGCCTTTGCTTGAATTCTCAGACGAGCTGTAATTACCGTAAGAACTGCTTGCGTATTTACCGGAATAGCCCTCGGAGGAGTAGCCGGAGCTTGCGCCAGTGCTGCTTTCGGACGAGCTGTAATTGCCGAAAGAGCCGCCAGCATATTTACCGGAATA
>CACYDO010000189.1 GCA_902773165.1 uncultured Ruminococcus sp.
CGAAGTAGTCATCCGCGTTATAAGCGAGGATCTCAACTCGCCCGCCTTTCCAGTCTATATTAAGTGAATCCACCTCGTTTGGAGGATAATATTCGCTCATCGCATAGTACTGAGACATATCGGTGGGGTCAATATTTTTCAGTTCATCACTCATTTCAGAGCTTTTCGGGAATATAATACCGGAAAGACCTACAAAAGCGACGACTGTTGCAAGAATAACAACGGCAGCTACCGACAATACTATTCTTTTCGACTCCATGTTAGGCAATTATTGTGCCGTCTACAACGCCACTGATTGCTGCAGCGTTTGCTTCATCTGTATCGATATGCATTGCGGTTGCGAAGTCAGCTCTTACACGACATACTACGTCACCAAATACAAGCTTTCTGCCTGTGCCCGCATCTATTTCAACGCTAACGATCTGCTTGTCTTTAAGACCTGCTTTTTCTGCGTCCTCAGGTGTGAGGTGAACATGGCGCTGTGCTGCGATAACACCGCAATCGATCTCAAGCTCACCCTTGGGTCCTACAAGCTTGCAGCCGGGAGTACCGGCGAGCTCTCCACTCTCTCTTATGGGAGGAACTATGCCAATTTTTCTTGCATCTGTGAGAGATACCTCTACCTGATCTGCGTTTCTGTATGGACCAAGGATAGACATTGCAAGCTCGCCTCTCGGACCAACAACTGTAATTTTTTCAGCGCATGCAAACTGCCCGGGCTGAGAAAGATCCTTCTTCTTTGTCAGCTCTGCGTCTTCGCCAAATAGCTTTACAAAAGTCTCTCTTGTAACATGAATATGACGTGCTGAGGTTTCAACGATAACTTTCATTTTGATCACCATTCCGTATGTAATAATTTGCAGCCGGTATTTCGGCAGCTTTCACTATTTATTTTACACCTATTTTTGGAAGAATGCAACATTATATTTGGAGTTTCGTGCAGTTTTTTTAATGAAGAAAGATTGATTCAAAAACTGAAAAGACATTCTGATAGCATATATGTATAAATGCACGTAAAAACGGCGTTTGGATTGTGAGTGTAAAATATTAGTAGGCAGCTTGCGACGCGGAGACCGGCTCATATTAACCTTTAACCGAAGCGGAACTGCCCGTCGGCGCTCGCCGTTTGGATTTGATATGTTGTATTTTGTTTTTTTATGTGTTAAAATTGAAATATGAAAAAATGACCGGAGGGCGTAAATATGTATGACAACTGGGAAGAACTAAAAAACTGCTGTATGGGATGTCAAAGATGCGAGCTTGCACAAACAAGGAAAAATCTTGTTTTCGGAGTCGGCAACCCCAACGCTGAAGTGATGTTTATCGGAGAAGGCCCCGGAGAGCAGGAGGATCTTCGCGGCGAACCGTTTGTGGGCAGAGGCGGCCAGCTTCTTGATAAAATGCTCGCAGTAGTTGACCTTGACAGAAATAAAAATATTTATATTGCAAATATAGTAAAATGCCGGCCACCGAAAAACCGTGACCCCAGACCCGAAGAGCAAGAACAGTGTATAGGCTGGCTCAGAAACCAGACAAAGCTGATCCGACCGAAAATAATTGTATGTTTAGGGAGGATATCTGCGGCAAAAATCATCAAACCGGATATTAAGATAACTAAAGAACATGGTATTTTCTTTGAGAGGAACGGAACTTTGCTGATGGCTACGCTTCACCCAGCCGCCTTACTAAGGAATCCGAGCAATAAGCCTGCCGCAATGGAGGATTACTTTAGACTGCGTGACAAGATTAAAGAAATATGTACGCACACGTATGATGATCAATTAAATATTTAGAAAAATCCCGTCCGGTATTATCCGGATGGGATTTTTCTAAAAAAGAAAACCGACAACGCTCGGCGCAGTCGGCGATTTGTATGTTTATTTGAAGATCAGGAGCTTGGTAGGTAATGTACGGAGGATACAAACCGTCAGGCTGTAAAACCATATGTTCTGATGATACTTGTAAGAGATGTAATGATCGTTTTGGAAATGTGCTCAATAACAACCTCTTTATCTACACACTCTCTGTCGCGAATCCAGTCCATCAACATTCCTGAAAGAGCCTCCGTGTAGAACTTGCTCAAAAATGCTCTATATTTATCATCAAGGCGCATGCTGAGCATCTTTTCTTTACCCTCAATAAAGGTTTCCATAAGCGAGATAAAGTCAGAATAAAAAAACGACTTTACAACGTCGTGGCCTATAGAATCATAGGCACACGTAATAAGGTGATTGTTTTCTTCAACGTAGTTCATCACGAAGGAGATAGCCTCTTCAAAATCAGCTAACAAATCAAAATTCCTTACAACTTCAACGGCGTCCTGTTTGACCATCCACTTGAGCAACGCGTAAATATCCTGAAAATGATAATAGAAGGTTTTTCTGTTTACGCCACAGTCAGTGATGATCTCTGTAACTGTAATTTTTGAAAAAGGTTTCTTTTCCATGGCATTCCGCAGCGAGCGTGCAAGCGCTTTCTTGGTGTTCATGGATGTAACTGCGTGTGTCATTTATTATCAACTCC
>CACYDO010000190.1 GCA_902773165.1 uncultured Ruminococcus sp.
AAACGCGCGGAAGTTCGGCTATCGGGTCATTAAAAACGAAATTCCCTGACTTGTTTTCTTTCAAAGAAGTATCGTCAAGCAAAGAGGAATATATCCCTATCGCCTTTTTTTCCTGCGCGGAAGATGGTCTTACCACAGGAGTATTCTCTATTTTTTTGACCTCGTACTGCGACATCGTAAACGGCTTTTTAACAACAGATTTATCTATAAGATCGTTTACAGCCTTTTGCGGATCAAGGCGGAACTGTTTCACCGTATCTCCGTCAAGCAGCGCCGAGCGCACGCCGTGGTAAACTGCTTCAAAAACGGGGCGTTCGTTTACAAATCTTACTTCTATCTTTGCAGGGTGAACGTTAACGTCAACAAGCGCATAGGGAATCCCTATATGAAGCACACAGCCCGGGTATTTTCCAACCATGACCATGCCCTTGCAGGCTTCCTCCAAAGCCGCCATTGCAGTGCGGCTTTTTACAAAACGCCCGTTTATAAAGAAATTCTGCATAGCACGGCTTGCGCGTGAAGCCTGCGGCTTTGTGACGTAGCCTTTGACCGTAATGCCGTTAAGCTCATAGCTTACGGAAACGGAATTATTTGAAAATTCCCGTCCGAGAACGGAGTATATGCAGTTTTTCTCGCTGCCGTCGCCCGAGGTGACAAGAACCTGTTTGTTATCGCGGATAAATGTAAAAGCGACCTCGCTGTGAGAAAGCGCTATCTTGTCAATAACTGCGGCAACGGCGTTTGCCTCCGACGTATTCTTTTTGAGAAATTTCATTCTCGCAGGAACGTTGTAAAAAAGATTCCGGATAATAAATGTCGTACCATCGGGGCAGCCTGCGTCTTCGAGAAGGATCTCGTCGCCGCCTTCGATCTTATAGTGAGTGCCTATCTCCTCTTCTCCTGCCTTTGTCAGAAGATCTACCTTTGCAACAGCGCAGATAGACGCAAGCGCCTCGCCGCGGAATCCGAGCGTGCCGATAGCGTCGAGGTCTTCCTTGAGCTTCACCTTGCTTGTAGCATGGCGCTTAAACGCATTGCGTACATCGTCGCGCATAATGCCGCTGCCGTTGTCGGAAACACGCATCATTGTTACGCCTCCGTCGCGTATTTCAACAGTAACGGCAGTCGCGCCGGAGTCGATAGAATTTTCGACAAGCTCCTTTATTACTGAGGACGGTCTTTCAACGACCTCGCCTGCGGCGATAAGCTCAGCAGTATGCTTGTCGAGTACATTTATCTTTCCCATTTACAGCTCCTCAGAAGAAACATTTCATAACAGCCTTGCTCTCGATAAATCTTCTGAAAAGCTTGAAATCGCCCTCGGAAAATTTATCCTTATAAAGCCGGATAACGACCTTTGTTTCTGTTTCAATATAAACTATACGACCCTCGTCCTTTACGGAGGTTATCTCGGAATAAGGGTACTGCACCTCGAATTTTCCATCGCGGACAACGATAACGTCATCGTAAAACTCTATCGTTCTCGTCCAGTTTTCTCCAAGCTGAGCCGCCATTTTATCGTAAAGCGCCGACGTTTGTATCTTCCTGCGGAAAAACAGATGGTAAACGCTGTATATAAAGAACGCAACCTCCAGAAGCAGCCACGGCGACGGTCCGTTGCTCATGGGGGAAACAATATAGACCACCGTTGCAATAATGAGTATAGCAAGTATTACAAGCCACATAATCGTTATTTTTAACTGAATGCCCTTTTTCTGATTTTCCCTGAACCAATCCATGTATAAGTCTTTTGTTACGGTATATTCATTTCTTATCATAATAAATCACCTGTCACTGACACATATTTTTTAGCTCATACAGCTTATTCAACGCTTCTACCGGAGTAAGCGTATTTATATCTATTTTTTTTACGAAATCCTCTATCGCGGCACTGTTCGAGGGAAGAAGCGTAATAGGCTCTTCTTCGATCACCTCGCGCTTTTTCTTTTTCGGGTTCTCGTTCTTTTTGCCGCTTTCAAGCTCCTTTAAAACGACCTTTGCGCGCGATATCACCGCGTCGGGAAGTCCTGCAAGCTTAGCCACCTCGATACCGTAGCTGTCGTCAGCTCCTCCCGGAACGATACGCCTTAAAAACGTAATGTCGTCGCCGCGCTTTTTAACGGCTATATTGTAATTTTTCACGCCATCCAACAGGTCTTCAAGAACGGTCAGCTCATGGTAATGCGTAGCAAAAAGCGTTCTCGCGCCAAGCTTTTTCTTGTCAACGGCGTATTCAAGAACTGCTCTTGCAATGCTCATTCCGTCAAATGTAGAAGTTCCTCTTCCGATCTCGTCGAGGATAAGCAGACTGTTCGACGTGGCATTTTTCAGGATCTCCGCCACCTCGTTCATCTCTACCATGAAGGTAGACTGACCGTTTGCAAGATCATCGCTCGCGCCTACGCGCGTATATACGGCGTCTGTTATTGCGATAGAAGCGCTGCTCGCCGGAACGAAAGACCCCATCTGAGCCATCAGAACAATAAGCGCGGTCTGACGCATAAACGTAGATTTTCCCGCCATATTCGGTCCTGTAATTATCGCGGCGCGGTTGCTGCCGCCGTCTAAAATAACGTCGTTCGGAACGAACGGCACGTCTTTGAGCAGCTTTTCAACAACAGGGTGTCTGCCGTCTTTGATAATTATCTCGCCGTTCAGATTAACGTCGGGGCGGCAATAGCGCATATCTACCGCCGCAGACGCAAAGCTTACAAGCACGTCCAGCACGGCGACCGCCCTTGCGCTGCGCTGTATTCTTTCAAGCGCGGCGGCTGTTTTTTCGCGGACCTGAGTAAAAAGCTGATATTCAAGCGAAACAGCTCTGTCCTTTGCCCCGAGGATTTTTCCTTCGAGCTCTTTAAGCTCGGGCGTTATGTATCTCTCGCAGTTGGTGAGAGTCTGTTTTCTTATGTAGCTGTCGGGAACAAGCTTTTTATATGAATTTGAAACCTCGATATAATAGCCGAAAACTCTGTTATAGCCGACCTTTAGCTTCGGGATTCCCGTTTCCTCGCGCTGCTTTGCTTCAAGACCTGCAAGAATTCCCGTGGAATCGGACATATCGTTTTTTAGAAAATCGACTTCCTTGCTGTAGCCCTTTTTGATTATGCCGCCTTCTCTGACGGTAAACGGCGGATCGTCCTCTATCGCTTTGTTCAGAAGCTCGCATACGTCTGCGCAAATGTCGATATCAGAAAAAACGCGTTTAAGCTCTGTTGATTTTGCATTTTCCAGATTTGCCTTTACGTCAGGCAGCTTTTCGAGAGCGATTTGCAGCGCTTTCAGATCACGCGCATTAGCAGAACCATAGACCACCTTTGTCATCAGTCTTTCAAGATCGGGAATACCCGAAAGCGACTGCGCGGCTTCTCCACGCATCGGCGCGTCGCTGTAAAGCTCCTCTACGGCGTTCTGACGTCTGATTATTGCCGCGCAGCTCATAAGCGGCTGCTCTGTCCAGCGGCGGATAAGGCGCTTTCCCATCGGCGTTTTCGTGCTGTCGAGTACCCAGAGCAAAGACCCCTTCTTCTCCTTCGAGCGCATTGTTTCCGTCAGCTCGAGATTGCGCTTTGTATTGTAATCGAGGTGCATATAACGCTCCTCGCCGTATGTTTCTATACTATTTATGCGCTCCAGTCCGGTGCGCTGAGTTTTTTTCAGGTAGCTGAGCAGCGCGCCGACAGTTCTCACGCAGCCGGGCTTTCCTTCGAGAGAAAGCTCTTCGATAGACTTTCCCGAAAACTGTTCGGTGACGGTTTTCTGAGCGGAAGTATAATTAAAATATTCGTCCTCGAGCATTTCTACCGCTGCTTTGAGCTTATCCTTAAAAAAAGGAACGATATTCGTGATCTTATCGACCTCTCCGCCGATAAGAATTTCACGCGGCTCGTAACGCGAAAGAGCGCTTCTGAGCTGAGTACCCTCTTTGTCCAGGTCGATCTCGGAGCAGTACAGCTCTCCTGTTGAGATATCGCAGAAGGCGGCGGAATGCTTTTTCCCCTCGGTATACAGCGAACAGATAAAGTTATTCTTCGATTCGTCGAGCATGGAATCCTCCATGACCGTACCGGGCGTTATCACTCTGATAACATCTCGCTTGACTAAACCCTTCGTCAGCGCAGGGTCTTCCGTTTGCTCGCATATAGCGACCTTATAGCCCTTAGATACGAGCTTTGCCGCGTATGATTCGTAGCTGTGAAAGGGAACGCCGCACATCGGAGCGCGCTCCTCCTGACCGCAGTCTCTTCCGGTAAGGGTAAGATCCAACTCCTTTGAGGCAAGTATAGCGTCATCAAAGAACATTTCGTAAAAGTCGCCAAGTCTGAAAAACAGGATACTGTCCTTGTTTTGTTCCTTGATCGCAAAATACTGTTTCATCATCGGAGAAAGCTCCGCCATGTTTTCTACTCTCCTTCCGCGTATTTGTTTTCTTTAATAAATAATAGTATCAGCCGCAGCCACCGCATGTCGAGCAGCTGCCCGTACAGCCTGCCCCCGGACCCATGTCGGCAGTTTCGGGGTCGTCGCCCATAGCGCAGTTCTGTATTATCATAAGAACCTTTTGCAGCTTTGCGTCAAACTCCTGCTTTGCGGCGTTGTATTCCTTCATATGATCGTTGCTCATAACCTTTGCGTAAAGACCTCGCATTTCGCGGTTGAGCTGCTGCATTTTCTCGTCATTTCTGTCGGTTTTTGCAGCCTCTGCGTTGATCTCAAAGCGCTTTATATTGTACTCCTCGATCAGCTCCTGAAGCTCCGTATCCTCTTCGCTTACCTGCTCGGACGCGCGCATTTTGATATACGCTTCGTCCTCCTGTATCGCACCGCCCAATTGACGTGCAAGCTCTATTATATCCATATTTATTGGTTATCCTTTCATATCCGCCGGGTATGCACCCGGGGGCAGTTCCGCCGGGTATGCACCCGGGGGCAGTTCCGCCATACTATGGCGTGACGGTTAGTCTGTTTCCGCGCCGTCAGCTTATCATGTGAAGATTATAGCAAACGACATTGAGTATCCTATCGTTCGATGATGTTTTTAAGTGGAAAGTTGAAATCAAGATAATTCAAAAAACTCCACTCTCAACACTCCAAACTAACATATCTTTCTTTATTGGTCTGCCAGCTCTCCGTTTAATATCCAATTTCTTGCCTTTGTGATCTTCACATTGACAAAGCTGCCCACAAGCGCTTCATCTCCGGGGAAATCTACGATAATATTTCCGCTCGTGCGTGAGGTAAGAATTCCGTCTTTATCGGTCTTGCCCTCAACGAGAACGCGGACCGTCTGCCCAACCATAGAAGCGCAGCGCTTTGCGGCGATCTCCTCCTGCACGCGCAGAAGCTCGGAGAACCATTTTGACTTTTCCTCGTGAGTATACGGGTCGGGCATTTTCGCCGCCGGAGTTCCCTCACGCGGAGAATAAATAAACGTAAACAGAGAAGTAAACTCGACCTCTCTTATCAACGACAGCGTTTCACAGAATTCCTCGTAAGTTTCGCCCGGGAATCCTACGATTATATCTGACGTCAGCGACACGCCGGGAATTTTTTCCTTTGCATAATTGATAATATCGAGATACTTTTCTCTCGTATAGCTGCGGTTCATTGCTTTTAGCACTCTGTTTGAACCTGACTGAAACGGCAGGTGCAGATGTGTTGAAATATGTCTGCTGCCTGCTATCACGTCGATAAGCTCCTTTGAGCAGTCCTTCGGGTGCGACGTCATAAATCGGAGGATATAATCTCCGTCGATCTTGTCTATCTCTGACAGAAGCTGTGCGAACGTCACGTTTTCCTCCAGATTTTTACCGTAAGAATTTACGTTCTGACCCAGAAGAGTTATCTCCTTGTAGCCGCTTTCGATCATAGTCCGCGCTTCTCTTACTACGTCCTCAAATCTGCGGCTGCGCTCTCTTCCCCTGGTGTATGGAACTATGCAGTATGTGCAGAAATTATTGCAGCCGTACATGATCGGCAGCCAGCCCTTGAACTGCCCGTCTCTGCGCGTAGGTATTCCCTCGTAAACGGTCTTGTCGTCAATGCCCGTTTCATAGACCCTTTTTCCGTACGTAACGGCGTTGTAAAACAGCTCGGGAAAATGGTGCAGAGAATGAGTTCCGAAAACGAGATTTACAAACGGAAAGCTTCTGTAAAGCCTGTCCGTTACATGCTTTTGCTCCATCATACAGCCGCACAGTCCGATGATCACAGACGGGTGACGGCGCTTGATATTTTTCAGCGCACCGACATTGCCGAAAACTCTGTCCTCTGCGTGTTCTCTGACGGCGCACGTATTAAAAAGAATAAAGTCGGCTTCATCGGCATTATCCGTAAATCCGAAACCCATTTCAAAGAGCATTCCCTTTATCTTTTCACTGTCTGCAACATTCTGCTGACAGCCATACGTTCTTATACAAGCCATAGGCTGCTCTGCGCGCGCTCTTATCGCCATTACCTCTGCGCAAAGCTGTATGTAATGATTATCGTCTGTAAAGCTCTTGTATTCAAACTGATTAGCCAAGCTGTCCACTCCCGTATCGCCAAAATCTCACACTATATAATAACACAAATTAACACTTTCTTCAAGTGGCTGAACGATTTTAACAGTTTGTTTATATTTATTTCAATTATTTATCCAACTTTTTTGCAGAATTGTATCTTTACGAATACAAGTATATATGGTATAATATGTGCAGTGTGAATATCTGTCCGTATATTTATTGGGTATATAGATGGTAAAAATGATTACGACTCACACAAAATACAGGAGGTTCAGAAAAATGGCAATGAAGAAAATCGTTTCGACAGCAGCAGCTCTTGCTATGACTGCTTGCCTTGCGGCAACAGCAGCAGTTCCGGCTCTCGCAGCACCTGCAAGAACACCGCGCTACACAGTAGTAGCACTCGACGTGTCCGGCTCTATGGACATTACTGACGATAAGGGCGTATCGTCCTTGCAGTATGAAAAGGACGCTGCAAAGAGCTTCTGTGACAGCGTACTTAAGAACGAAGACGACAAGATCGCGATCGTTAAGTTTGACGACTCTGCATCTCAGGTTTGCGAATTTACAAATGATCTTGATCTTCTCCACAAGAGCATTGACGAGCTTGAGACATGGGGCGGTACAGACTTTACAACTGCATTCCAGGCAAGCAAGAGCGTTCTCGACACAGAAGCTGCAAAGGGCGTAAAATTCGAGAGAAACATCGTATTCTGCTCAGACGGTCTTCCGGAGTACGGCGAGACGCTTGATACATATGAGTACACAGCAGAAGATCTCGGAGACACCTTCTACAGTGATATCTACCTTTACGCAAATGCTGCTCTCAAGTACGACAACGAGCAGGTTAAGCCCGACACAACAGTTTATACTATCGGCTTCTACACAACTATGACAGATGAGGAGAAGAAATTCCCCACACGTCTTATGAAGGATCTTTCCAGCGGCGGTTCTTCGATCGCTTCTACTCCCGAAGAGCTCGTTGAGCAGTTCAACAAGTTTGCTGAGGATATCACAGCTGTTGAAACAGTAGACGAAGCTCCGGCAGCTGAGGAAGCAACATATGTAAAATCTCCTCAGACAAGCGACGCTGCTTCCAGAACTGTTGTAGGCGCAGGCGCAGCAGTAGTAATGCTCGGCGCAGTTGCAGCATTCGCAGCAAAGAAGAAGGAGAACGACTAATTATATCAGCGTTTCCGGATTCAATTAATTAAGATATTTAAAACTCCCGAAAGCTCTTAGCTTCCGGGAGTTTTTTCATTATAGTCAACGACATTAACGTTTTCCCATTAAATTTTCCAAAACCTTTTGTGGGGGCTTTCCGGTCGCCCCCACGCCCCTTCGGA
>CACYDO010000191.1 GCA_902773165.1 uncultured Ruminococcus sp.
ACACAAATGGTTTACTGCTATCATTGTATGGCACAAATTACTGACGCTCTTCAACCATATTGTCCGAAATGCGGAAAAGAGTACAACGTACATATATCCGAGAATTATGAGCTTCCGGCAGGAACATATCTTGCCGACGGCCGTTATCTGGTAGGTCGGAGCATCGGAACAGGCGGCTTCGGCATCACCTACGTAGGTCGTGATATGAAGCTTGAAAAAAGGGTTGTTATCAAGGAAACATTCTACAGCGGTATTTTCGAGCGCGACTGCACCGACATGACCGTTGCAGATCCGTACAGGGTTATCTACGACCCAGAGATCGTTTCTCTTGAAGAGATCGTGTACAAAACGCAAAAGGAGTGTCTGAGCCTTTCAAAGGGCGAAAAATTTACAAACATCGTAAAGGTTTACGATTATATTTTTGAAAACAATACCGCGTATATTATTACGGAGCATATCAACGGAAAAACTCTGCACGACAGGGTCTGCGCAATCGGCAAATACACCTGGTATGACCTTTACGCTAAGATGAAGCCGCTTATGCAGTGTCTTGCTTCACTGCACAGAGAGGGTCTTCTCCACCGCGATATCAAGCCGCAGAATATAATGATACGCCGTGCGCATGAGTACTCCGAGGAGTTCGTGCTTATTGACTTTGGTCTTGCAAGAACGACTCAAAGCACTGCGCTTGTTGAATCGGCTTTTACTCCGGGCTTCTCTCCTCCTGAGCAGAAGATCTCGATAGAAACGGACGGAACATACACCGACGTTTATGCGCTTGCAGCAACTATGTATGACGCGCTGACAGGCGAGATCCCACCCGAAGCGACAAGCTACGACGTATACGAGAATTTTCCGCAGCTTCACGCAATGCGTAATTCCCCGACGATACCGCCTAATGTTGTTGACGCACTCGTGTACGCATTGCAGCCGAACTATAAAAAACGCTGCAAGACGATAGATGGCCTTATGTATCGTCTGGAAAATGCGCCGGCTGCTCCTATGGCATTTGCTCCGCAGCAGTATCCCGCTGCGCCTATGCCGCCTCAGCCGGGCTATGCAAACGTGCCCAATACCGTTATGCCGCAGACGCCTTCGTCCGGAAACGGATACAGGGTACCGTATCCTACCGCTCCTGCAGCTGCGCCGAGCAGAGCAGCTTATAATCCCAATAGAACAAGAGCGTCGCGCGATGTGGTAATAAAAGCTCCCGTTTCTCAGGACGACGGCATGTTCCCACTTTCGCTCACTACAAAAACGAGCAGTATTGCTATAAACTACCTGCATATCATGGGTATTAAGCAAAACGGAGATCTTTCGATCTCCGGCGGTATAAAAATTTCTCCGTTTGCTCAGTTGTCTAAAGAGAAAATTGATTTTGGCAAGCAGCTTGACGTTGTAAAGAAGGATCTTAAAAGCGATCTTTCTGTTGTAAAGGGCTGGAGTAATCTGACTTCTATCGCCACAGGCGGTGAGCACGCTCTTTCGCGTCATCTTGTCGGTCTTCTGGCAAACGGCAGCGTAGTCGCAGTAGGCAGCAATGATTTCGGTGAGTGCAACACAAGCGCCTGGAAAAACATGGTAGCTATATACACCGGAGAAAATTATACTGTCGGGCTGCGTTCGGACGGTTCCGTAGCGGCAGTTGGAGATAATCAGTACGGTCAGTGCGAGGTAAGGACCTGGAGAAATATTACGGCGATCAGTGTTGGCGCAAGCCACACAGTCGGACTGCACGCAAACGGCACTGTAACGGCTGTTGGTGATAATTCCTTCGGTCAGTGTGAGGTAAGCGACTGGACTAAGATCATCGCGATCTCTGCGAGCAGAAACCACACAGTAGGTCTGCGCGTTGACGGTACGGTAGTAGCATGCGGCGATAACCAGTACGGTCAGTGCGACGTTCGTCTTTGGACTAAGGTATCGGCAATTTGCACGAGCTACGTACACACAGTCGGACTTGTTGCGAACGGAATGGTTCTTGCAACGGGTAATAACCAGTACGGTCAGTGCGAGGTAAAGACGTGGCGTAACGTATCTTCTATTTACGCAAGCTCAGACCACACCGTAGGTCTTCATGCTGACGGCACGGTATTAGCATGCGGCAGCAATGAACACGGCCAGTGCAACACGCGCGGCTGGGAAAATGTAATGGAAATTTACACATATTACCGATCTACCGTTGGCTTAAAATGGAATGGCTCTGTTGTTGCGACCGGCTTTAACGACTACGGTCAGTGTAATCTGAAGGCGTGGAAGAATATCAAGCTTCCGCGAACGACAACTCTATAACAAAACGGAGTATCCCTCCTGTATTTATAAGACCGCCGACTCTGTTTCTTCGGAAACGGTATCGGCGGTTTCGCTTACATATTCGCTTACATATATATTTATAATAATCTACATCAGATTATAAATGCTGATCTTTTCGCTTTCACTCAATGAATGCACATGGTCATGAAGCTCGGCAAGCTGTACACGAACGTTGTCGTAATCATTCACCTCTGCATAAACAGCTGCCGCATTAACAGCGATATCCGTCTGATCCAGCTCGGCGTGCGGAAGAAAAAGCTGTAAAACAGGCTTATGTGCATTCCACACATCGCTTATTTCCCTGCAATATTTCTCGGTTTCTTTGCTCTCTTCCCTCGCAGAAAGCTCTGCTTTTTCTATTATAGAGTGCATTTCAGCCGCAGTGTTTTCGGCAGCACGGTATTCGGCAGATGACATCGCCAGAATTGCCGCTATCAAGCCAAACGCGGCGTATATTTTTGTCAAAGCGCCTCACTCCTTTTTATTATGCTGCATTCATGACTGCGATCCATCGTCATGATGAATATATCCTTTATATCTATATTCTTTTTCTTCAATATTTTACTTAGCTCATTTTCATCAGACCGGCACAGCTTAAGAGCCGCTTCACTGACAGTGCCGTCATTGACAACTACAGCTTCTATGCCGGAATCATCTGTAGGAAGCCCCATATCCTCCATTGTCGGCGTTTCCTTTTCGGGCTTTTTCATAACGCTGAGCTTTCCGTTTGTTTCTACAATAGCAAAAAGCACATCTCCGAACGAAAAAATATTCTGCTGCCTGAGCTCTTCGGAAAGCTCCTCCACGCTCATTCTCAGCCGTTTCAGCTCATGCTGCTGAACCTTCCCTTCGTTTATGACGACGATCGGACGTCCGCATATCAGCTTTCTGAGAGGTGCGGCTTTTATCATTGCCCCCGAGAGCAGCACCTCCGAGGCAACAAGCACGGTCATCGGGATAATACCGCTCAGAAGCGGCTGAGAGGTATTTTGCGCCGACATTGAAGCAATATCGGAGATCAGCATTGTTACGACAAGCTCCGAGGTTTGCAGATCGCTGATCTGCCTTTTTCCCATAAACCGAACAGCTGCAATGATTATCATATAAAGCAGCGCTGTACGAATAATTACAATCAGCATATCATCACCGATAATATTATTTGCCTATTATGCTTACATATACATTTTTAACTAAAATTTTCGTTTACCTAAAATTAAAACAAGCCGTACCTGAAAGCATAGCAATCACTACTCCTCAGTTTGGAATCGTTAAATGATGCCGCCTATAACCATACTCTGTAGCTTCTTCTATTTTCCGCCCTCTATCGCCGGTCGGTGGCCAAGCGGCCACGGGCTGTTCCGATGAAGTTTATAGTAGATGACGACTTATTGCCGCGTCTGCCACTTTTGCAGTGCGTATGTTCTCAGGGCGGTGGCCAAGCGGCCACGGGCTGTTCCGA
>CACYDO010000192.1 GCA_902773165.1 uncultured Ruminococcus sp.
CGGTACTTACGTTTTCCTCACAGACGATTCCGGCATAGGCAACTCGCACGAAGAGCCGATCATTGGCAGCTATGAGGTAAGACCGCTTTACGATATTATAATTGACGTAATAAACAGCTACAGACAATAATGATCAAATAATGATCCCCGGATTGCCCAAAGGTTTTTCCTCATCGGCAATTCGGGGATTTTTTCGCTTTTGTTTCTGTTTTATCATTATTGCTGCGGTCACACTTATTATTGCTCCTCAGCTACATCTTCGCTCAGATGCGCGCTTATGATCTCATTAATAGTACGGTAAAGATGCGGCTTGAGTAATTCAAGAGGAACGGGATCATTGTGCAGTATCGCCGAATAGCACGTTGAGTTTACAAGCTCGATGATCATAAAGAGCATGATCTCGGGGTCTTCAAGCTTTCCCGGAGCGTCCTTTATCATTGCCTGATATATATCCATAAAGTTGAACTCTTCCGTGCTGCTCGGAGTATGCGAAAGAGAGCTTTTGAAAATGCCCCAGCTGAGATTCTTTGAAATAAAAACAAGCAGCGGCTTGTTCTTTTCAAGCTGAGATAATATGCTGTCTATCAGGAAAATTATAGTTTCGCTGAACGTCAGCTCGTTTTTGCACAGTTCCAGCTCCTCCATGGCAGTTTCAAACAGTCTTGAAGAGTGATACGACACAAGACGGTTTTTCAGATCATATTTATCTTTAAAATAAAGATAAAACGTCCCCTTTGCTATTCCCGCTTTTTTCGTAATGTCGGATACGGAGGTCTTGCTTACTCCGTTTTTTATAAAAAGATGATATGCCGTTTTTAACAGCGACTCTTCCTTTTCTTTTTTATTATTATCAAGCTTACCCACTTTTTCAGCTCCTGTTTATTTTGTAATGCGTGAGAAGAAACGGAATATAATGTATATTGCTCACTTATATTGCTCACTAAACGAATTATAAAACAATCGCAAACTCTTGTCAATACAGCATCATTTACAAAATATTATTTCAGATACTTATAGTTTTATGCATTTAAACAAATATTGACCATTGGTCATTTTTTATTGTTGACTGTTGGTCATTTTTGTGTTATACTCTGAATACAATAAAAACAGGCAAGCGACGGAGCAAATACCGTTTCAAAGCGGAAGGCTGATTTCCGCACCGAAAGCGACTCCTTAACGCGCTATGCCGACAGCTAAACATATCAGGAGATGAGATAAATGGAAAAAATGGGCAGAACGATAGTCAAGCTCAGAATACCGATAGTTATCCTGGCGCTTATCCTGGTAATACCTTCGTTTATGAGCTTCATGCACACAAGGGTCAATTACGATATTCTTTCTTATTTACCGAAGGATATAGACACCATGCAGGGTCAGGACATAATGCTGGACGAATTCGGCAAAGGCGGATTTGCCTTTGTTATCGTTGAAGGCATGAACGACAATGAAGCAGCGGAATTAAAGACACAATTTGAAGAGCTGGACGCTGTTGAAAAAGTACTGTGGTATGACTCTCTTGCAAACGCAGGGATCCCGAAGGAAATCCTCCCGAAGAGAATTTACGATCTTTTCAATGCAGAGAATTCAACCTTAATGGCAGTTTTCTTCAACACAACGTCATCGGACGACGCAGCGCTTGACGCGGTAGTAAAAATGAGGGAAATTGCAGGCAAGCAGTGCTTCATCAGCGGAATGACAGCCGTTGTTGAGGACATCAAGGAGCTTACCATGAGTGAAATGGCGATGTACGTTGTTATCGCCGCCATTTTAAACCTGATCGTTCTTTCGATCACAATGGACTCGTTCCTTATTCCCGTATTTTTCCTTTCGGGCGTAGGACTTGCGATCATTTACAATCTCGGTACAAATTTTCTGCAAGGGGAAATTTCATTTATAACACTGGCGCTTGTTTCCGTTTTGCAGTTAGCCGTAACAATGGACTATTCAATATTCCTCTGGGAAAGCTACAAGGAACAGAAGCTTGCTTACCCGAATGACAACAAGCAGGCAATGGCGGTGGCTATAGGAAAAACATTTAC
>CACYDO010000193.1 GCA_902773165.1 uncultured Ruminococcus sp.
AACCCAAGACGAACCAAAAGCGCGGAGACAAATTATCCGTAACAGTTAAGTAAAATCGGAATTGTCAGCGGCGACACGCCGCCGGAACTGTCAGCGGTGACACGCCGCATGAGGTAAACTCTTAAATATCGCTTCTATAATATCAACAAAATCAACAACAAAGCAGGCAGTTCTCATAGCAGGACTGCCTGCTTTTTACTTGCAATATGAAACTACATTTTTTTGTAAAACTGCTTGCAATTGCTTTGTGTACATGATAGAATAGAAATATCCAATATTCCTGCTTTATAAGCACAATATATTGTTACAAGTGACAATACTCTGTGTAAAAAAAGACTATTTTTACCAAAACAGAAGGTGATTTTTATTATGAGAAAACGATCGATCATTTCTCCTCTGCTCTGTGCTGCTATGATAATAGGCTGTACAAATCCGTGCATATCTGCCGAGGCTGCCGCTGCGCCGAATTACATAGATTATATTACAAACACAGTTGCCCCGGCGATCGGCTACGCCAATACCAATGATCTTTTCTATAAAATAGATAGTCAGGACTACTTCAATAAAAGCATGGACGGCGGTTTTGCGGATAACGTCTGCACATGGTCTGACCGAAGCGGAATTTTAGGCTATGATATCACCGATATGAACGGCGACGGTATAAACGATATGCTGCTTTACGCCTTTATTGAGGACAAAGAAAACTATCCGCGAAATCCGCTTTGCGTGTTCTTTTTCTACGGCGACAGCAACGGAAATATTTACGATGGTGCTGCATATCCCCTGGGAATGGAGTATGGTACAGACCCCACCTGCTACTATCAGTGCGTAGGAGGAATTGTTGAAGGAAAAAACGGTAAAGCCCTAATAGTAGAAAACTACTGCATGCCAAATTACACAAATGTTGATTATGATCTTTACACCTGCGTTTTTTCCTGTGACAGCAGCGGCGATCTTGTTCTTTCAAATACAATAGAAAACCGCGTATACAGCAATGTTGAGGTTTACACGCGAGAAAACGGCGGCTCATATTCATCTTATATGAAGGACGCAGGCTGGGAGAACGGTGAAATGACCGCGTTCAGAGACGCGCTTGTTTCAATGGGATATCCAAAAACTACCAAGCTTTCTACCGATATCTCAAAAGACCTCGGAACATTGCCCATGAGCTTCTCATGCACATACTTCAACACGCCTTACGAAAAGCTCTCGTTCTACAATATTACAGATATTTACGGCGGATTTGATTCTGTTTCAAGCAGCGGCGTTATTACTATGCGCAACAAATCCGGCATATTCACAAACGGCGCAAGCTCCACGGGCAAACAGGGTGACGGAGATGTGGACGGCGACGGAATGACTACCTCCTCGGACGCACTCGCTATCCTCCGTCAGAGCGTGGGCATGGGCAGCTTGAACAGCAGCGCCCTTACCGTTGCAGACATAAATGGCGACGGCATTATTGACAGCAGCGACGCGCTCGTTGTTCTGCGTATAAGTATCGGTATGTAACGAATAAAATAAAAAAGCGGAGGTTATTTCTATGATAGAATTTAAAGGCGTTAGCAAAACGTACAACGGCACAGTCAAGGCTCTTGACAACATGAATTTTACCGTGGGCGACGGAGAGCTTGTGGGATTTATAGGTCCCAACGGCTCGGGAAAAACTACGACGATCAAGCTTCTTTCCGGAGTTCTCACCCCCGACAGCGGCACGATCAAGGTAAACGGCTTCGACGTAGGCAAAGAGCCGCTTAAGGCAAAGGCTTCTATCGGCTATATTGCCGATAACCCCGACGTTTTCCTGAGATTAAAGGGAATTGAATTTCTGAATTTTATCGGGGACGTTTACAAAACACCTGCCGATGAGCGCAAAAAAACGGTAGAAGACCTTGCAGAGCGCTTTGAGCTTACGCAGGCGCTCAACTCTCAGATCCTCAGCTATTCACATGGCATGCGCCAGAAGCTCATGGTCATCGCGGCGCTTATGCATAAGCCCGAGGTATGGATTCTCGATGAGCCTATGACGGGACTTGACCCGAAATCTTCCTTCGAGCTTAAAGCTCTTATGCGCGAGCATACAAAAGCAGGCAACAGCGTATTCTTCTCCACTCATGTCCTTGAGGTTGCCGAAAAGCTTTGCGACAAGGTCATCATCATCAAAAAAGGACGCAAGCTTTACGACGGTACTCTTGCAGAGCTTGAAAAACGTAATAAGGACAAGAATCTCGAAGATATTTTCCTTGAGCTTACCGGCAAAAAATAATCAGGACGGTGAATTGTATGAATGTATTTCTCCAGCTTATAAAAATCACCGGCTCGTCGGTAGAGCCGAGTGTAGAAGAGAAAAAAAGAAGCAAGGCGTTCGGCGCTGTAATGGGCGTGATAATATTTTTCCTGATATTTCTGCCCGTTGCATTTTTCGTCGGATTTATGGTCTACGCGCTGACTAACGGTCTTGTAACTCTCGGAACAGAGGCTTCCGTTCCGGCAGGCTTAAAGCTTATGCTGCATATTGTTGCGCTGTTTTCCGTTGTATTCGGATTCAGCGTTGTAATGAGCGTATTTTACTTTTCGAGCGATCTCGAGTATCTTCTCCCCCTTCCGATCAAACCTATGACGATCGTCGGTGCAAAGCTTGCTTCTACGATGATCTCCGAAAACGTGATGGAATGTATCCTTGTTTTCAGCGCGCTTGTCGGGTTTATGATCGGCTACGGTTTCAATCCGCCGGTGGGCGGCGGCGTTAACGCTGTGAGTATAATTGCGGCGATATTCGGAATAGTTACATTCCCTGTTCTGCCTATCTGCTACTGCGCGGTTATCTGCCTGGTAGTCATGTATTTCTCGAAATTCCTGAAAAATAAAGACAGGGTAAGCAAGATCACTGCTTTTTCGTCTATCATTATTCTGATCGTCCTCGTTTTTGCGCTGAATCTATCCAACGGCTTTGACACGAACGCATTTGTTGACCAGCTTATAAACAACGATATTCAGCTGCTTAATGTCCTCGATAAAATTTTCGTAAACGTTCCGCTGCTGTCGGGCGCTATGGCAGGAAGCATTGTTTACCTGCTGCTATATATCGTTGTAAATGCGGCGGCAGTCGCAGTTGTAATGCTGCTTGCTTCCAAGCTGTATCTTCCTGCCGTTATCTCGATGAACGGCGGCGAGGGTGCGTCAGCTAAGGTAAAGGAAAACGCAGATTACAGCAGCCTATTCAAGGAATCCTCTCACCTGATGACATATTTCAAAAAGGAGATCAAGATCCTTTTCCGCACTCCTGCATACATGAGCAACTGCATAGGAATAAATCTCATATGGCCTATATTTATTTATCTGTTTATCGTTTTGCAGAAGCAGAGCAATTTTCTCGGCGATTTTATTGATAATCTTAAACTAGGCAACAGTGAGGCGGTTCTTTACGTAACGCTGCTTGTGTTCGGAATGTCGGTAAT
>CACYDO010000194.1 GCA_902773165.1 uncultured Ruminococcus sp.
ATGCGGCTTATGGACTGAACTCTATAACAATATTATATCACAATGTTGAACTTCGTCAACTCCCTTTTTGCAAGTTTGGAGTGATGACCTATTCGAGCAAATTTACATTTCTTTTCTTTGTGCAAATTAAATATAATTTTTTTCACTATTTGTTGGAGTTGGACAGACAATCGGCTGCAAATCGGCGTTCCTGCTGAGTAAGCTCTGCTTTTTCGAGCAAATCGGGGCGTTTTTTTGCAGTCCTTGCGATCGCCTCGCGCCGCCTGAATTCCTCAATATTTTTATGATGACCGCTCATAAGGACCTCGGGAACAGCTCTGTCGTGCCACTGTGCCGGACGCGTATACTGCGGATATTCCAGAAGGCCGTTGTAATGGCTTTCCAGCTCAAAACACTCGTCTGACGAAAGTACTCCGGGAACCATTCTTGCCAAAGCGTCGGCAAGTACGACAGCAGGAAGCTCGCCGCCCGTAAGTACATAATCTCCGATAGATATTTCTTCGTCTATATACTCTTCGATAAGCCTTTCGTCAACGCCCTCGTAATGACCGCACAGTAAGCATACGTTATCATAGTTTGCAAGCTCTTTAAGCTTGCTCTGATTCAGCACGCTGCCCTGCGGCGACATATAGATAAAATGCGGACGGGTACTTGTCTGCTCACAAATATGCTCGAAGCAAAGAGCGATTGGCTCGGCCATCATCAGCATTCCCATTCCGCCGCCGTAGGGCGCGTCATCAACGCGGCGGTGCTTATCAAATGCAAAATCTCGAAGCTGATGGCAATTTACCTCAAGCGCGCCGCTTTTCCTTGCTCTGCCAATAATGCTTTCGCTCATAACGGCTTCGCACATTTCGGGAAAAAGCGTAATAATATCAATCCTCATCGTCAAAAATCCCCTTTAGCGGACGAATTTCAATAACGCCGCTGTCAATGTCGGTATTGATGACCACGTCGTCGATAACGGGGATCAGATACTCCTTGCCGTCGTCTGTGGTGATCTGATAAACGTCGTTAGCGCCTGTTTTAAAGACGTCGGTAACTTTGCCGTAAACGGTGCCTGTATCAACATCGCGCACAACGCAGTTAACAATATCCTGAATAAAATATTCACCGTCTTCAAGATCAACGTCATCTCGATTGACATAGAGAACCGTTCTGCGCAGCAGGTCAGCTTGTTCGATCGTATCAACGCCTTTAAGCTTCAGTATCGCAACATTTTTCTGAACACGGGCCTTTTCCACAGTAACGGTGCTGCCGTCTTTCAGATACAGCGTTTTAAACTCACAGACAAACTCAGGTCCGTTGCACCACGGGTCAACTCGGACATCGCCTTTAAGTCCGTGAGTATTAACGATCTGTCCAACTTCCAGAAACTGCTTTTTTTTAGAATTATTATCCATACTATTCCTCCGAATTCTATTATAATAAAATTCTACCACATTTCCCCCAAAATATCAACCGGCCGTGGTCGGGCGGCGTGTCGCCGCTGACAGTTTCGATTTTACTTTACCATGACGTTCAGTTGGTCTCCGCGTGTCGGTATGCACCGACAGGCGGTTCCGATGAAGTTTATGGTTGACGACAGCTTATTGCCGCGCATGCAACTTATATTAGTGCTCAAGTTATCCGGGTGGTGGTCAAGCGGCCACGGTCTGCTCTGCTGCGGTTTTTGATTGACAACAGCTTATTGCCGCGTTTACAAATTTAAGGCAATACCGCACAGATATAGTGCCGAAGATGCGCAGTCAGATTTTTCGTCAGAGTGTACAGAAATTCCGCAGGCATACTATCGTATGTCAAGGGATTTCTGTGCATTATGGCGGGAAATATGCAAGCAGATTTGGTGCTAAGCCGTCAGGCGGTATTTGTGCGGTGTTGCCTTAACAATGCGTAAGTTATCCGGGTTCATATCGACCTGAAAAAACAAAAAAGAACCGCCAAAGCGGTTCTTTTTTGGGTCTAACATCTAACATCAAAATTACAAGGAAACAGCTAATTAATTACTTTTCAACTACTGCGTCGCCTGTGTCGCCGAGCAGGTTGAATCTGAAAATCTTACGCTCGTCATCGGGGTTCTCCGCGATGATGTAAGCCTCTGCGATCTTACCGC
>CACYDO010000195.1 GCA_902773165.1 uncultured Ruminococcus sp.
GCAACGGTCGGTTAGTCTCCGCGTTTTGGGGATTATGTGTACTATAAATAGTTTTTCAGTGTGTCCGGTGAGAGTTATAGTAGACGACATAGATAATTACTCTTTGAGAGATGCTTCCGAAGGGGCGTGGGGGGCGATCGGAAAACCCCCACAAAAGGTTTTGGAAAATTTAATGGGAAAACGTTAATGTCGTTGACCATAAATACAGGAAAGTAAGTTTTCTCATTTAGATTCATTTAAAATCCACTATATTTTACGAAATTTTACGAAAATATTCCTGAATAGCATTGTTAGTTATCAGTGTTGATAATTTATAATTACGAATAACGAATTGCGCATTACGCACTGCCAATTACGAATTTCTTATAAACAAGCTGAAAATATATAACTATTAAAACAATAATAGATACCACGCCCTTGTAGCCGCAGTTCAGAAGCTGTATCAGATTCAGAATATACTTGCTTTCAGATGGGGCGTTCGGGTTTACATACACGGTTATACTTCCGTTTTCCGCATGATTTGTCGTTGTCCTGAAAGACGAGCGATGCACCGAGTTCTGGTATTCATATTCATAATCAATATAATATGTATATGTAACATATGAAACGTCGCCATCGTTATCAAGATGGTTCTTCTTTTTTTCGACGATCTTTGTAATAACAGCGGTAGTAGGTTCGTACGCCTCCCACGCATACACATTTGTGAACAGATCGTACAGATTTTTTGCTCCGAGCCAGACAAACCACACTGCCAGTATTATGCAGGCGATCTTCAAAAAAGGATACCCTGTCAGATCGATCTGTACGCCGAAAGAATTCCCGGGTATAGTCTCTGCGTATGTCGGCTGAATATCCTCTTGCTCGGAAGGAACTATATTATTAATATTTTCTTCTTCGTTTCTTATTTTTCTCGTTTTATTGTCTATTGAATCGTAATTGCGAATGATATTTATAATTAAAATCAAAGTAAGCGCCAAAAAGCGGCGGCAAAAATTGGAAAGAGAAACAGCTTCGGTTTTTCAGTCTCCGATTTATAGAAATACAGCATTCCGCCTATTGACACAACGCCTGTGAAGGTTACACAGATCAGAATTCTTATCAGCAGACCTATGATCATCTGTGTTTCTGTTATTCTCTTTGTGCTGCCGTCAGCTGTGATCTTAGCCATAACCGATCCTTTTCTTTAGTGGAGTGTGTCTAAAAACATTTCCAAACTTTAGCCCTGAGTTCCGGAAGAGCTTATTTTTGTCCCTCTTAACAGTTCTCTGAACTTTTTAGCATTCTCGTTTGTATTCATATCCTCGATCATATCGCTCTTATCAAAGACATCAAGAGGAGTATTGTCCTCGTAACCTCTCATTGAAAGATCTGCGCCTGCGTCAACGACTATCTGTGCAGCTTCAAGCTCATATTCGTCTATATGTCCGTCATAAACAGCCCAGTAAACAACTCCGAAAAGTGCGCTTGATTTCTTAGTTTCGGAATAAACAGCGTCATCATAGTTGACCTGTGCACCGTTTTCCACCATAAGCTCAATGATCTCCTTTCTCGTTTCGTGAGTAGGAGATTCTCCCGAGTGAAAATAGTCATTAAACGCGTATTCGGTTATCCTGTGCTTCAGGGTCAGACCGTTATCAAAACGAGCGCCCTTTTCTATCATAAGCTTTACGCCGTCCACATTATTTTTATCAGCAAAATATTGAAGCGGATCAAGCTTGTTTATATCAAGATAATAAATCAATTCGGGATAGCGATCTGTCAGCTTATCGACTGTTTCAAGGTCTTTATCTTGTAAGGCTGTATTAAATTTCTTCGTTACGTTTGACATTACCGTAACTTCACCATCGGGCGTTTCTATTGTTTCGGGCTTAGGGATAATAACAGCCACCGTTCCCACTATAAAAATCGCTAAAATTACGCCCGAGATCGTGAGGAGTATTTTGCTCAGAAGCCTTTTCTTGTTTTTTAAGATAAGTCCGATAATAAAACAGACTATCATTGAAAATGCAAGCACTCCTATTATCAGGAAGAAGACAAATGCGAACATCAATCCCATAAAAGCCATTTATTATCCCTCCTCCGCTGTATATAGAATCAATTAAGCAAAAAAATGTTTACTGTCATCGGTAATTCATACTGTGCAAAAACTTCTTTTTATTATGACTTAATATCAAAAATCCGCATTATTACCTTGGCAGCTAAATAATCGTAAAGAACTACTCCTCGCTTTCGCCGCCCAACCTACCCCCAACCCCCTTCCTTCCCTCCGTCAGGGAAGGGAGGGGGCTTTTGGTGCGGGGCGCTGCGCGCCCCTGCACCCCGGCAAGGCTTTTTATAAAGTTTTACGATAGCTCTTTAATTGAATTATTTAATTTTTGCACGGTCTGAATTTTACTCATTAACCCTCTGTTTCAGCCAATTTACTTGCCCTGTCGGCAGTGATAAGCGCGTCAATTATCTCGTCAAGCTCACCGTTCACGATAGAATCTATCTTGTACAGCGTAAGTCCTATGCGGTGATCGGTAACTCTCGATTGTGGAAAATTATAAGTACGAATACGCTCGTTTCTGTCGCCCGTACCGACCTGCGCCTTTCTTTCCGCAGCGATAGC
>CACYDO010000196.1 GCA_902773165.1 uncultured Ruminococcus sp.
CTCCGACGGCGAGGTTTGACACAGTGACCGTGTTGTTATACGTCAGCTGTGCCTGATTTGTAAACTGAGCCATAGTATCTTCCTTTCATTGCTTGAATTTGATAGATCGGATAACCGTTCTGTTCCATTATATGAAGGATAAGCGCATTTTGCCAATACGCAGAGGATTATTTTTTATGACGGTTTCTGAATATTTCTTCGGCAGCTAAATAAAGCGTAAATGAACAACTCCTCACTTCGACACTTAACACCCATGCATAGCTTCGAGTAACATCTTACAATAATTGTAAAATTGACGCATTAATAAATTACAAAATGTTTAAACAGATAGAAGTAATTATCGCTGAAATGAGCCGGGAATCTCTTTCAGCGGTTTTTTATTTATTTACCGAATTTACCCAAATCGTATTGAATTTATTGGCGGAATGTGATAGAATTATTATAATAAAAATGAGCGTAGAGTGCTCTGATAATTTTTTTGCAGGAGGACAATACAATGAACAAATTATTGAGAAATGCTGCCGCTGTACTCGGTACATCGCTGCTGCTGATTTCGGGAATTCCGTTTTCGGCTTCCGCAGATATCGCTGCACAGGAGGATTTTTTATACGATGTAAATGGCGACAGCGTAACGATCACGAGATACACAGGCGACGCGGAGGAGCTTGTTATTCCGCAGACAATCGAGGGAAAGGCCGTTACAGAGATCGGCGAGAGAGCCTTGGAGGGTCAGCCCGATATCGTCAGCATTGAAATTCCGAGCGGCGTTACAAAGATCGGATATCACGCGTTTACTTCCGACAGGGGACTTGAAACAATAACAATTGCGGCAAGCGTAACGGAAATTGACGAAGGCGCGTTCCATGAGTGCGAAGCGCTCACGACTGTAAATTATGAGGGCGATGAAACCGCCTGGAGCAGCGTTACGGTAGGAGATAGCAACGACGCTTTTACAGCTCTTACACCGAATTATAACGCTTCTCTTACTCCTCAGGAGAGCGCATCTGAAGACGCTTCTTCAAGCGAAGAGGCTTCCGGTGAGGAAAGCTCCGCAGAGGAATCCTCCAGCGAGGAAGCTTTAAGTGAAGAAGCTTCAAGCGAGGAGGCAGCCGCTGAAACGACTTCAAGCGAGGATACAACGACAACCGGAACAACAGAAGAGAGCACAAGCTCTGAAAGCACATCTTCTGCCGCTGCAACCGAAGCTGCTTCAAGTGAAGCTGCTGCACCTGTTCAGCAGGAATCCGGCTATAACGGTGGGGTCATCGTTATCGGAGTTATTGTCGGTATCGCAGTTTTGGATATCATTTACTGGTCTATAAAGAAGCCTGCTCCCGGAACATTCTGATCATTTTAAAAAGAGTATACACATAATGGAAAAAGAGCCTTCCCAAATCGGAAAGGCTCTTTTGTATTATGCATTTTTTTATTGCGCCTGCTTAGCTGCTGTAACGAGCGGCAGATATATCTTTGTCGAAATATCGTTGAGATCGTTGTAAAAAGCGATATTAGTAAGTATGACAAGGCGTGTATCGGTGTGATAATCGGCGTAGACCTGAGATGAATACGCGTAGGTCCTACCGCTGTGGTGCCAGAGATTGTCCGCAGTATTCCAGCCGTAATTATACAGCATAAGCGATTTTTCTATGGTCTTGCGGTCAGAGCCTGAGAAGATCTCATTTGACGTGACCAGGCTGAGCCATTTATTCACGTCTTCGGCTGTAGAAACTACTGAGCCAGCCGAGAAAAGATACGGATAATCGCCCTCGGCGGTGAGCGCCTTTGTATCCTTATCGGAAACGTATTTCATCTGAGCGAAGGAGTAGCCTGTGCAGTTATCCTTACCATCTCCGACAAAATAAGTATTCTTCATACCGGCGCGGTCAAAGAAATTCTTTTGCAGATACTCGCGGTACGTCATGCCCGAAAGCTGTTCTATTATCATGCCGAGAAGGTAGTAAGCTGAATTGGAATACACGTATATAGTGCCGGGGTCGGTTGAGATACCTCCCTCGAATATTGTATCGACAATATATTTTTTCGCAGCTTCTTCCGACTTGTTTGCAGCCTTGACGTACTCGGCGACCTTTTTGTCATCGTTTTCGATAAGCTCCATATAATCGCCCATGCCTGAAGACATTTCGAGAAGTTGCTCAACGGTAATGGTTTTCATGAAGTCATATTTGTAATCTGGAAAATACTTGTCGATAGTATCTGTTGTGCTGAGCTTGCCGTCCTTGATAAGCTGCATGATCGCCGTACCGGTAAACTGCTTTGTAACAGACCCGATCTGATAAAACGTGTCGTTTTCGTTTACGCCGTCCTTAACGCCTGTTTTGCCGTAGGAGCGCTCGTATATGATGCGGTTGCCCGAGGACAGCAGAACTGTTCCGGAAAAATCGGGATAAAGGGCGATGATATCGTCGGCATTAGCCGAAATTTCCGCGATCTTCTCTTTGGAAAGCGGACACGTAGACGGCTCGTCGGGCTCGGCGTATTCCTCGTATGATATTTCGGGGTTTTCCGTAAAGTGAAAATACACCTCGCCGTCTTCAAGCTCGTCCTCCGGGCTTTGAGAAGCAGCTTCGCCGCTGTCGGTAATTTTTTGTATAGGAAGTGTACAGCCGCCGAAAACGGCAGCGCTTATAATAGTGCAGCTTAAAATTGCTGAAATTATTTTTTTCATGGTAAAATCAAAGACCTCCTCTGAACGTCTTTGATTATTGTATCAGAGTTTATCGAATTAGTCAATAAATAAGACGAATTTTGTCGCCGGGCATGCGCCCGGAGGCAGTTCCGCCGGGTATGCACCCGGAGGCGGTTCCGATTTTACTTTACTGTGACAGTTAGTTGGTCTCCGCGTTTTATAATTTATGTATTCATATAACATTGTATTAAAGAGGATTATCGGCTGCTATACTGCCAAGTGAAAGTGAAAGAAATCCATAGCAAAACCAGGGAGACATTGATTAAATCTTGTGATCTTATTGCGCAGGAATTATTCAGGCAAATTGCTCGAAAAATCTGACGGCGCATTTTTGGCACTGCCTTTGTGCGGTATTGCCTTAAGAATATGTTTATTATTCGATAAAAGAAGCAAACGACGCGTCACTCGGCATTCTCCAGTCACCTCTCGGACTGAGCGAAACAGAGCCGACCTTTGGTGAATCGGGAATGCAGCTGCGCTTGAACTGGCTGATGAAAAATCTCTTCATAAATACGCCCAGCCACTTCTCGATAAATTCACGTTCATATTTATCTCCGAACGCTTTGAGTGCCATTTTCAGAAGCTTATTCTTATCTGCGCCGAAACGTACAAAGTGATACAGGAAAAAGTCGTGAAGCTCATAAGGACCGATGTTGTCCTCGGTTTTTTGGGCGATATTTCCGTCTTTATCGGGCGGAAGAAGCTCGGGGGAAACGGGAGTATCGAGAATATCGAGCAGCGTTTCGCGCACGTTTTGCGCACCGCATTCAGCTTCGTATGCAACTATGTATTTTACAAGAGTTTTCGGCACGCTTGCATTAACGCCGTACATGCTCATATGGTCGCCGTTATATGTGCACCAGCCCATAGCAAGCTCCGAAAGGTCGCCTGTTCCGACAAGCAGGCAGTTTTCCTTGTTTGCAAGATCGAAAAGAACCTGAGTGCGTTCACGCGCCTGCGTGTTTTCGTATGTAATATCATGGATATCGGGGTCATGACCTATATCGCTCATGTGAAGCAGGCAGGCTTCTTTTATATTTATTTCGCGTATGGTCACGCCTAATTCGCGCATAAGCTTCAAAGCGTTGTTGTAGGTTCTGCCTGTTGTCCCGAATCCCGGCATTGTAACGCCGATTATATCGGAGGTGCTGCGGTTCAGAAGCTTCATGCTGCGTACCGCAACGAGCAATGCGAGAGTCGAATCAAGTCCGCCGCTGATGCCGATAACGCAGCCGCGCGAGCCAACGTGCTCCAGCCTTTTAGCAAGACCGCTCGACTGGATCATAAGTATCTCGGCGCAGCGCTCCGCTCTTTTGTCTTTATCGGAAGGAACGAA
>CACYDO010000197.1 GCA_902773165.1 uncultured Ruminococcus sp.
AATCTCTTCATCAACTCTTTTAAATCGTCCTCGCCATAGAATTCAAGCACAAGCGTTCCGCTGTTTTTATTTTTCTGATTGACCTGAACCTTTCTTCCGAAGCTTTCGGACAAAGAAAGCTCCACCTCACGGTAATACTGAGGACGGCGGTCAATTTTTTCCTTTGGAGGCTGTTCCTCTTCTTCGTTATCGCTCAGACGGTTTATAAACTGAACGCGCTTTTCGGTTTCGCGAACGCTAAGACCGTTCTCGATAACCTCGTCTGCTGTTTTTTCGATCAGATCAGGATTATTCAATCCCAAAAGCGCCCTTGCGTGACCGGAAGTAATATCTCCGTTTTTCAGCATTGTCTTCACGCCGTCGGGGAGCTTCATAAGTCTGAGCGTATTCGCAACGGCTGAACGTGATTTATTAACCGTTTCCGCAACCTGCTCCTGAGTCATTTCGTACTCGTTTATCAGCGATTCATAGCCCATTGCAAGCTCCAGATCGGAAAGATCCTCGCGCTGTAGATTTTCTATCAGCGCAAGCTCCATCGACTGAGAATCTGTCAGCTCCCTGATAACCACGGGAACTTCCGTCAACCCTGCCATTCTCGCTGCACGAAAGCGTCTCTCACCTGCCACTATTTCGTATCCGCCGTCAAAAAGAGGACGAACTACTAGCGGCTGAATAACGCCGTGCTGTTCGATAGATTCCGAAAGCTCTTTCAGAGTTTCGGGGTCGAAGTCATGGCGCGGCTGTTTTTTATTCGGTTCTATCTCCGAAATTTTTAGTGTAACGGTGCTGTTCTGATCTTCACTTTCATTCTGCATGAATATTTCGCTAAGACCTTTTCCCAGACCGCCTTTTTTCATTGCCATTTTCTCACCTCGCAGATTTGTCAATTTCTCTTGCCAGATCCATGTAGGCGGCGCTTCCCTTTCCTGATTTATCGTAATACATTATCGGCGTACCGAAGCTTGGCGCTTCACTAAGCCTTACAGAACGAGGAATAACGGTATTGAACACCTTGCGCGGGAAGAATCTCTTTACTTCTTCAACTACCTGCTGAGTAAGATTCAATCTTCCGTCGTACATCGTAAGCAGCACGCTTTCGATCTCAACATGCTCATTATACTGCCTTTTGACACGGCGAACCGTATTCATAAGCTGTGAAAGACCTTCAAGCGCATAATACTCACACTGAATAGGAACAAGAATACTGTCACAGACACACAGCGCATTAACCGTTATCAATCCAAGTGATGGCGGACAATCAATGATAATATAGTCATAATCTCCGCGCATTGGGATAACCGCCGCTTTAAGTATAGCCTCGCGGTGCTCCTTATCAGCTATTTCAAGCTCTGCTGCCGCAAGGTCAAGGCTTGACGGAAGGAGATTTAAATTCTTATATTGGGTTTTAACAACCACATCTTTTCCGCTTAAACCTTCTACAAAGATATCATATGTACTGTGTTTTGTGGCTCTTTTATCCACTCCTACTCCGCTTGTCGCATTTCCCTGAGGGTCGATATCCACCAGAAGAACCTTTTTGCCGAGCATTCCAAGTCCTGCGGAAAGATTGACCGCAGTAGTCGTTTTACCGACGCCGCCCTTTTGATTGGCTATTGCAATAATTTTACTCATTGTTAGCTGCAATCCTTTCTTTTCTTTTTCTTTACATGATTTATTATACCATCTTATAGAGATAAATAAAAGACTTTTTTTCGGAATTTACGTAAATTTATTAAATCAGACGGCATTTTTATGTTTCACGTGAAACAATTAACTATAAGCTTCAAAACATGTATCATGTAAAAATTACAACTGCAAATGTTAAACACAATGTTTCACGTGAAACATTTAGAATTTAATAAATCCAAAAATACCGGACAGAAGAACTGCCCGGTATTCTGGTTTGCCGGTGAAGGCAAAGGGGGTATGAAGAAATGTGTATATGGATAAAAAGGAGTACGCTATTTTGGTTTTGCAATTATAATGCGGTATTCTATAGCGGAGTCGTTTTCGCTTCGCTCCATAAAAGCCGCTATTCCTGATTGCTTCATTGTTTTAACAGCATTGCTTATTGTGTTGTAAAACAACCTCATATCTTTAACAACAACCTTGCGAATAGGTCGGGAAATATCTTCCTTACCCGATATCAACTCAAAAACAAGCTGTTCTGTTTCAGTTGCGGAAAGCTCCTCGTTTATAACTCGGGTTAAAACTCTCCGTCTTACCGATCTGCTGCTTACGCGTGAGATCTGCAATGCGTGAGAAAAAGTAAGCTCATGCTCGCTTATAATTTGTCTTTCGCGATCATCAAGCGTAAGAAGAGAAAGATACTCTCTTACTCTTTTTTCGGTAATTCCAAGATGCCGGGCAGCTTTTTCACAGCTGAAGTTATTGTCCTCAATAACTATTCTGAGTGCTTCTGCTCTGTCAAAATAATCGCTGTTTACTCGCTGAAAATTTTCAACAAGACTGTATATAGCCGATTGCAGTTCATTGCAATGGAGTATTATGCAAGGAACTTCGCTCTTCCCTGCCATGACCGCCGCACGAAGCCGCCGCTCTCCGGAAACTATCTCGTAGTCAAACGC
The DNA here is from genome assembly GCA_902773165.1 of uncultured Ruminococcus sp. GTDB lineage: Bacteria > Bacillota > Clostridia > Oscillospirales > Acutalibacteraceae > RUG592. The sequence goes on from CACYDO010000197.1 coordinate 2,589, forward strand.
GGAAACATCTCTTACAATGATCGGATTTAGTATACCGTTCTGATCTATGCTTTTTGCTAACGCCGCCAGATCCTTTCGGGAATATTTTCGTAAATTTCTTTTTTCACTAATCGAAATACGATATACAGGTATCATGGTGATTTTGTTTTCACCTTTGACCGCACTTCCCATCAGACATCACCCCGAAGCGGTTTCGGTAATATGATTATATCACACCATAGCTTATAATTTTGTCGAAATAACAGAGCTAATAAATTTTTTATAATTTATTTTTTCAAAATTTCTTCGTAAAAAAATACCCCCGATAATTTCGGGGATATTGTGATTATTCAGAATTCGAATTTTCACCTATGTGAAAACAAATGTGAAAATTCTAAGC
>CACYDO010000198.1 GCA_902773165.1 uncultured Ruminococcus sp.
CCGAAACAGCCACGGCTATCGGCGCAAGGCTTGCCGTTACTCTTGAAAGCCTGTACATGCAGACAACGCGCGAGATACTGCCGAACAGCGATTACCTTTTCTTCACCGAATCTCACAGCCACGCAACGGAACAGAAGCTGTGCAAAAACGATCTTGACGAAATCATTGGCAAGATCGGGCGAATCGTATTCGTTGAAGACGAGGTCACTACCGGCAATACGATCATGAAGATCATCGAAATAATCGAAAAAAGATACCCCGATACTGTAAAATTTGCAGTTGCGTCTATTCTCAACGGAATGGACGACGATTCGCTTGCAAAATACAGTGCAAAGGGCATTGACGTTATATATCTCGTAAAAACACATCACGAAAATTACACTGCGATCGCAGAGCAATACAGTGAAAACGGTGAATATATCGGAAAAGACGTATCTGCTGCCGATATCTCCCCGATTTTTCTCGACAGCGATTACATAAATTCACGCAGACTTTGCAAAGGCAAGGAATACGGCGCTGCTTGTTCCGCTCTTGCAGATAAGATTATAAGCAAAGTCGATCTTGAAGGCTGCCGCACTGCCGCTGTTATCGGCACTGAGGAATTTATGTATCCCGCGATCTATACGGCGAGCCGACTTGAAGCTCTCGGTCTGAGCGTAAAAACTCACTCAACAACGCGCAGTCCCATTGCAGTAAGCCGTGACGAGGGATATCCTCTTCGCCGACGCTTTGAGCTTTCAAGCTTTTACGACAGCGAACGGACAACGTTTATCTATGATCTCGAAAAATATGACTGCGTAATAATCATCACTGATTCTCCTGAAATTACCAAAGACGGAAAATCATCTCTTGTGAATGCCCTGCGCTGCGTGGGGAATAATAATATTTATCTGTTCAGGTGGTGCGGAAATGACTAAGGATAAGGAATATTTTGTAAAAACCTCGTACAGCAGCGACGATGTAACGCTGCTTCTCAAAGATGTGACTGGACTTGTCAAGCCGCAGCCGACAGAAGAACGCGAACGGCTGATACAATCGGGAAAGCACTACTGTGAAATGCTGCCGATAGAGTATGTTCCCACCGCAAAGTACATGCAGGTGTACGAGGAAGCACTCAAAGCATACTCAAAGCCAACGGCGCTTGCCATCGGAAAGCTTTCCGATATCATCATGGAGCGCAAGGGAGATAAAGTCGTTCTTGTATCTCTTGCACGCGCAGGAATTCCTATAGGTATTCTTATCAAGCGCTACATCAGAATGAAGTTCGGCAAAGACGTTCCTCACTACTCCATCTCGATCATTCGCGGAAGAGGCATTGACAAAAACGCGCTTGACTATATAATTGAAAGACACAGCGCAGAGGACATTCTCTTTGTAGACGGCTGGATAGGAAAGGGCGCGATCTTAGGCGAGCTGAAAAAGGAGCTTGCGGCTTACCCCGATGTTTCGAGCGATATTGCCGTTGCGGCAGACCCTGCCAACGTAACAGAGCTTTGCGGAACTCACGATGATATCTTGATCCCCAGCTCATGCCTTAACTGCACCGTATCTGGTCTTGTCAGCAGAACATTCCTGCGCGATGATATTATCGGCAAGGACGATTTCCACGGCGCTGTATATTACGGAGAATTAAAGGACAGCGATCTTTCCTACGAATTTATACACGCCATAGAATCGCAGTTTGAAATTGAAAACAATACGCCATCTCACAAGCTTGTCGGAGAAGGAATTGATGAGGTAAGGGCTATTGCCGGTCACTTTGATATAGACGATATAAATCTTGTCAAACCCGGTATCGGCGAAACGACAAGAGTTTTGTTACGCCGCGTTCCCTGGAAGGTACTTATAGATGAAAAGTACAAAAACTCCCCTGATCTTGCCCACATTGTTCGTCTTGCGCAGGAGAAAAATGTTCCTATAGAATATTATCCCCTCACCCACTACAAAACCTGCGGCATCATCAAAAAAATCGCCGACGCCTAGTCGGTCCGGGCAAGCGCCCGGGGGCGGTTCCGGGGGACTTTTTTGTAGCGGTGAGTTAGTCTCCGCGCTGCGAATTGTTGCGTTATACTGTAAATTCCACTCTACAATACTCAAGGTGATACACTCAATGACACGAATTTGGTTCAACCACTGGTTCAGAACTGCTTACAGTCTTATCGAGCTGATGAAGCAGGGAAAGGAGAATGTATATATTATAGGCTCTCACAGCTGTGAATATTCTCCCATACGCACCGTTTGCGATGAATGGTACTGTGAGGAAGAACTTCCCGAGGAGGAATACGTTGAATTCTGCCTTTCCTTCTGTAAAAAGCACAGCGTAGATGTTTTCGTACCCCATCGCTGCATGACAGCAATAGCACGAAATGAGGAGCGCTTTGACGCGATCGGCGTAAAGCTTCTTTCGGACGATCACAAAAAGCTCGATCTGCTTGAAAACAAATCCGAATCATACAAATTTTTTGCAGACAGCAAAATAATAGCTGTTCCCGATTACATCACTGTAAATACCGCAGAAGAATTTGCTGCGGCATACGAAAAGCTAAACGGCAAATACGGCAATGTGTGCGTGAAATTTGTAAAGGACGAAGGCGGACAAAGCTTCCGCAGAGTAACGCCTAAAACAGATATGTTCAAGGGGCTGCACCACTACGCAGAAGCTGCTTTAAGCTACAAAATGCTGTACGCAGCTCTCAGCACCTGCGAACGATTTGACGATCTTATTGTAATGCCGTATCTTCCGGGCTGCGAGGTCAGCGTGGACTGTCTGCAAACCGACGGCGGCTTTATTATGCTGCCGCGGTATAAGGGCAGCGCACATATTGAAAAGCTTTTCTTTGACGAAGAGATACTTGCCATGACGGAAGAAATAATAAAAAAAACTGATCTGCAATATCCGTGTGACGTGCAATTCCGATATCTCAACAACAAGCCGTACCTGCTTGAGGTCAACGCAAGAATGTCGGGCGGCTTGCCGATGACCTGCGCGGCAACGGGCGTAAATATTCCTGCTCTTGCCCTGCAAAAGCTTTTGGGTCACGGCTGCCCTATGCCTGTTTTCGACAAATGCGAAAAGATTTTTTCCAATGTTGAGCTGCCTGTTATTGTAAAATAAAAAATGAACAACCAATTTCCTCCCTGTCTGATTATGTCGGATAAAGCGAATATTCCCGGATAAACGGGAAATAATATGCTTATTCCACAAAAGAAGCGGGAGGTTTTTTAATGTATAAAAATAATAAATTTATCATAGCGGCAGCTGCGATAATTACAGCAGCTTCACTTGCAGCCTGTGGCGACGCTAAAGAACGTACTATTTCCGAAGAAGAAAGCAATATCGTAAGCGAAACGCCCACAGCAGCAGATCAGAATGCAAGCGCTTCAAGCGATACGGAAAGTATTAAAGATTCCGATGTTAAAAAGCTTGAAAGCGAGCAGGAGAGCGAGGCTTCAAACGCTGAAAATACTGATTCCGAAGCAGATAACACCGAATCGGACAATACAAACAGCGGTGAAGACAAGCTTGAACCGACAAGCTTTGACGTAGGCGGACTTACTTTGTCTGCAAAAGAGCTAAGCTTTAAGAAATCTGTAAATTTAAAAAGCTCCGATCATGCCGACGCGGCACTTTTCGGAGACGAGCTGTATATTCTCGACGGAAAACAGCTTAAAACGTATACGCTCGGCGATACTGTCAGCGAAGAAAGCTCTGTGGAGCTTCCCGGCACATACAGCCGAGTAGATACAGATCCTTACGGGCAGATCTATCTCAGCCGTGACCGCTTTGACAGCGCAGTCATCAACACAAGCGGCGAAATAAACAAGCTTGACACGTCGGGTATTCTTTCTCTTTCCAAGGTCATGGAATACGGCCTATGCACCAACGGCGGCAAGGTCACGAAATACGAAGACAGCGATTCGGGAGAATGGTCTTCTGTTGCCGAAAATGACAACGAATTCCCCGAAAATGTTTCCGCCGTTGAATTTGCCGGAAATCACATTCTTATCGCCCACAAAACAGACGGAAACTCCGCCGTTAAGGTCTGCGACTACGACGGAAACGAGCTTGTTTCTACCGATGGCGGCAGCACCGGCGATGATATTGAAGCTGTGACAGAGGCAGGCGGCGTGATAGCGGCTTCTTCTAACGGAGATCTTACCCTTTGGGACGCGTCCGGAGACATTATCGGCAGGCTTGACAGCGATGATACTGCAAAGCTTCTGGGTACGGACTATCCCGTAGTTATCAAAAAGCTTTTTGCCCGTGAAGACGGCTCTATCCTTGCCTTCTGCACCTCCGACGAAAAAAACGGCAAAGGCGCTCAGGCTCGTATGTTTACGATCTCGGCAGTATAATACTGATGCTAAGAAGTTTTCCACATAGGCGTTTGCTGTGTGTGGAAAACTTTTTTGTTTACCCGGAATTATTCAATAAAAAAGCTCCCGAATCTCAAAAAAGAGTCGGGAGGTTTTTCATTATTCAGTTTATACTACCAACTAATACAGCAAAAATATCAAAAAATCCCAAAACATATGCAGTGTTATCGGGAGAATGATATTTTTTGTTCTCAAAAAAACGAGCGAAAATACAACGCTGAGCGCGATTATCGAAACGAATCCAAGCTGCGCCATATTTGTAACAAATACCCCCTCGCTTATCCAGCGCGGAAAATGTATCGCAAGAAACATGACGGCGTTAACGGCGATAGCGCCGTATTCACTCCTCTGAGATGTTGCGTTGAGAAGCCAGCCGCGAAAAACAAGCTCTTCCGTCACGCCCACAAACACAACCGTAACTATTTCCTTAACAGTTACGGAAAAATCCGGCGCAGTTTTATGAGCAAATAGTCCAAGAAGTATATACACTGCGAAAATCGGAAATATAAGAAGATATTTCGCATATTCCTTTTTCCACGTAAAAAGCTCCTTAATGCTTACTTCAAGAGTATCGGAATACTTCCGCATAAGCAAAGCGGCAGGAACAGCCCATATCAGACCTTTGCACAAGCCTTCATTTAGCAGTGCTGTTGCTAATTCTCCAAAGCCTGCGTTCTCCAGATCGGGCAATACAAAAAAGTGGTAGCAAGTCCACGCGCCGTAAAGCAGCACACTGTATACAGCCAGAACCCATATAGGAACAAATTTGCTTTTTTTCTTTTCTTCCTCCATTGTACTATCCTTTCACTCTCGAAAGCGCGGCAGTGGTGCGCTTTTCCCAGTCGTTATCGGTGATAACAGTTGCTCTGAGATCAGTCATATTATACACCACCGAATATTGAAGATTTGACGGTGAAGCGACGTTTTCGAGGAGCTTAAACGCGTCGTCCATACTGAGAATACCGCTGCTGTTATATAGCGTATCTCTCATAAAATCGTAGCGGACATAAGCGCTGTACTCACTGTCATAGGCGCTGATACCGCCCGAATTGCGCAGCCATTTGGAGTACTCCTGAGGATAAACGTAGCCGTCCTCGTCAAACTCTTCTTCTGTGCAGTTAAAATTAGACGCAATCTGGAACGGCTCAAAATTCTCGATAACGTGAGTTTTTCCGTCTACAAATTCGATCAGCTCGCTGTTGCCCTTGCTGTCGGCAACGAACAAATGCGCCATAAGGGAAGAATCGAAATAGATATTGTATTCTTCAAGCAGCTCCACAGCCTTATCCACCGTATCGGCGTGATCGAGAATCAATCTTACAGCTGCATATATGCCGATCGTGGTTTTATCTTGCTCCTTCTGTTTACGTGAAAAATTAACCTGCAAAAGCGACACAGATATTCCCTTTTCGTTAACTCCGTCCGTTGGAAAATACGGCGCTCCGAAAAGTCTGAAATCGAGCATATTCGGTAAATTCTCGCTGTTAAATCCCAGGCAGTTGAGATTTACCGTAGAGATAGACTTATATGCGTCATCAGGGCTTGTTACAAGCAGCATGACCGGATTTGTTCTGTAATCGTAATTCCGAGCCATATAGCGGTATCCGCTGCTGTCTTTAAACGTAAAGGCAGAGCATGCGTCGATATTGCTGCTTGACGCCGCAGCTCCTATACTGACGCTGTTGTCAACGACCTTATTTACGTAATCGTAATATTCAATATTGCTGTTTGCACCTGTTTCTAAGAATTCATCAAAGTGATAATCGGAAAAAAACTCCATCGTATAGAGATCTGTACCTTCGATCGGTTTCAGCGATGACATAGTGCGTATCTCATCAAAATATCGCACCGCAGCGAATCCCAGCGAAAACAGCACCAGCGCAAATAATATATAGCTGATGATCTTAAATGTTTTCTTCATATAATATGACCCCTCCGTAAAAAACGGCTGACTTTATTATACTATACTCTCTAAAAAAACGCAAGGGCAGACTCTTTTTAATTCACGGCTTTTGAATGAGTTAAGAACATATTAACAAAAGTTTTTGCCAAGCTTTTTTCAAAAAGCGCCCAACGGAAGTGCCCTTGGGGTAC
>CACYDO010000199.1 GCA_902773165.1 uncultured Ruminococcus sp.
CTTACTGTTTCGGCTGTAAGCGGAGCAGCCGCAGTCTTTTCGCTTTCAGCAGCTGTTTTTATTTTTTCGGTATGTACATTTTTTGAAGTGGGCGCGGCGCTGATCCTCCCGAAAAAGGTCAAAACTTACCGCGCCGTACTTACAGAGAACGGAATAACCATTTCGTCGGGGATAGTGAGAAGGGGCGCAAAGCTTGACAGGAATGATGTGTGCTGCGTTCAGATCATACAAACGCCGCTGCAAAGAAGATTTTCGGCGTGTACGGTGATCCTTCATACAATGAAGGGATCGGCTGCTGTTACCGATATTCCGTTTGACGGTACAAGAGAATTGCGCAGATGGTGACGTATATGAAAAGAAGCTTGACGGCACGATATTTCCGCAGAATAGACAGAGTAAGCGCATATACGCTGTTCGCCAATATTCCGGCGTATATTTATTTGCTTATTATCCCGATGATACAGAATTTTTTGTTTGACCCCGAGGGAATATGGCAGCAGCTCGCGTCAAACGCTGTCGGACTGCTTATGGCGGCAGGTGCGGCGGCGATCTCCGCTGTGGATTATTCGCGCAGACGGTTCAGGCTTACAAAACGCGGCGCTGTCGTCAGTCAGGGGATATTTCTGCGCTCCGTTTACAGAGTATCGTATGAAAAGCTGCGCAGCGTTACATTTGTAAAAGCTCCTCTTACCGATCTTTTTTCAGCGGAGAAAATTGTACTCGGAATTTCTCCGCGTGACGGAAAAAGAGGAACGCTCTATATCTCGCACGAAAAAGCCGAACAGCTAAAAGACGAAATGAGAATGGCTTTAGGCTCGGAGAATGATGTGTACCGCGCAAAAAACAGAAAGGTATTCCTGCTTTGCGCGCTTCTCTCCAACCCTATTACCGGCTTTCTTGCAGCCGTCCCGTTTGTAAGAGGGATAGGCCGCGCCGCAGGAGCGCAGGCGCGAGATGAACTGCTGAGAACTCTCGACTTTTCACGTTATCTGATATACCTTGGAATTCCTCCTGTGGCTGCGTTTATTGCGTATCTGCTTTTTGCCTGTTACTTATTCAGCGCGGCGGTAATGTTTTTGAGAAACGGAGATCTTACCTGCACCTTTTACAATGGCGGAGTGGTAATTCGCAAAGGTATCGTTCACGTAAGAGAAACGGTCATACCGCTGCATAGGATAACTGCGCTTAAAGTCACGCAGAGCGTTTTAATGAAGCCTATGGGACTGTACAATTGCTATGTAAAAATCGAAGGAAAGGGAAAAAAGAGCCTTTTTCTATGCACTGCAGCGGCAAGCAAAGAGGATATCGGGAAAATTAATGATATGATTAAGATACAGCAAAATATAAATGTTTTGTAAGGTTTTGCGGTCAAATTGATAATTTTCTGTTTCCATTATGACTTGTAATTTCTTCCGGTTTATTATATAATATACAATGTGAATTTGTATTCAGGCTGCTCGAAATATGTGTACTGTCATTAAATCGCTTTTCGTGCGGCATTTATCGAAAGGGAGTATTGCATGCTTTATTCTATTTTATACAGCGGCGGTAATATCAATTTTTTACAGATAGTTATGCATATAATTGCTGTGTTGGTTGTTATTACGGTTATACTGCCGTTCCACGAGCTTGCACACGGCTTTGTCGCCTATAAGCTCGGTGACGATACGGCAAAAAAGATGGGAAGACTGTCTTTTTCACCGCTTGCACATATCAACCCTATGGGCGCGCTTTGTTTGCTGCTTGTAGGCTTTGGCTGGGCTGAGCCTGTTCCCGTAAATATGCACAGACTCAAAAATCCTAAGCGCGATATGGCACTTGTTGCTCTTGCAGGTCCCGCGGCAAATATTATTGCGGCACTTGTCGGCGCTTTGCTCAATAACCTGTTGACTGTTATATTTTTTAAGTCGTTCTACGACGCAGCGTGGTTCAATGCGATACAGTTTTTCTTTGAGTATTATATCTCTGTCAACGTAGGTCTTGCGGTGTTTAATCTGATTCCGCTGCCTCCGCTCGACGGCTCGAAAATACTCGGTGCGTTCCTGCCCGATGATATTTACGAAAAGCAGCTTATGAACGAGGGCAGACTTTCTATGATCCTCGTTGTGCTCATTATGTTGGGCGTTGTTGATAAGATATTGACGATCCCCGATATGTTTGTACTCAGATTCGTTTATTTTCTTGCAAGTCTGCCGTTCAGACCGTTCGTATAGGTGACGGCTATGGAACAGATAACATATACGCTGCCCGTGTTTGAAGGACCGCTCGATCTTCTGCTGAACCTTATCGCGAAAAATAAGCTGAATATTTATGATATCGAGATATCGCTGCTGCTTGAGCAGTACACCGAAAAGATCAAGCAAATGCAGGAGGAGCAGATGGAGATCGCTTCGGAATTCCTTGAAATGGCGTCGCGGCTTGTTTATATAAAATCAACTATGCTGCTGCCTAAGCACGAGGAAGAGGCGGAGGAGCTTAAAAAGGAGCTTACCGGGCAGCTGCTTGAATATCAGGAATGCAAGCGGATAGCCGGGGTCATGTCGGGGATAATCTCGTTTGACAGCTTTTGCAGAGAGCCGTCAAAGGTCGATTACGATATGACTTATACGAGAACGCATAACGCGATAGTTCTTGCAGAAGCGTATGTAAGAGCGGCAGGAAGAGGAAAAAAGAAGCTTCCTCCGCCGGCAGACGCATTTAAAGGTATCGTAGCGCGAAGGATAGTTCCCGTTGGAACGAGGATCATTAAGGTGCTGCGAACGCTGCGCAAAAACGGAAACTCGCCTTACTCGCATTTGTTCTTCGAATGTGAAGACAAATCAGAGCTTGTCGCAACATTTCTTGCGATACTGGAGCTTGTCAAAGGAAAGAGGATCAGAGTTGAAGGCGACGGCGACGACGCTTATGTACATATCGTAGAAAAGGAGGCTGTCGTGATTTGACGAAGGAAGAAATAATGGCGGCGGCTGAGGCTATCCTTTTCTCATCGGGTACGCCTGTGGAGCTTGAAAAAATAGCGTCTGCGCTTGAACTTGATACGGCAACGGTCAGGGAGTGTACGGACGAGCTTATAGAAAAGTACGAAAAGGAACGCCGCGGAATAAAAATTATCAGGCTGAATAAAAGCCTGCAAATGTGTTCAGATAAGCAGTACGGTCCTTACGTGCGCAAGGTCATGGATATGAAAAAAAATACTCCGCTTTCACAGGCAGCTATGGAGGTGCTTGCAGTCATTGCTTACAATCAGCCCGTAACTAAGGCTTTTGTCGAGCAGATAAGAGGAGTAGACTGCTCAGGCGTTGTCGGAAGCCTGTGCGCAAAGGGACTTATTGAGGAAAAAGGCAGACTGGAGCTGCCCGGAAGACCGCTTCTCTACGGAACAACTGAGCATTTTCTGCGCTGCTTCGGAATAGAGAATTTAGAAGGACTTCCGCCCATTGAGGAAAAGAAGAAAGAAAATAGTGAAGAAAATAACGAAGAGATCACCGAAAAATCAGAGTGATTTTTATTATTAATGCAATACCGCACAGAGATTGTGCCGAAGATGCGCAGAAGTTTTTTTCGGAAGAGTGCATAAAACGACCGCAGGAATACTGACGTATTTCAAGGGAGTTTTGTGTACTATGCCGGAAAAAGATCAAGCAGATTCGGTACAAAGCCGTCAGGCGGTCTTTGTGCGGTGTTGCCTTAATGCGGCAGCTTGTTTATTGAGGCAGTATAGAAAAGGAGGAGGGCGTTTCCGTGATCGTATTGACAGTAATTTTGCGGATACTGCTTGCCCTGCTTATCATTATTGCTGCTGCGCTTGCGGTACCTGTGGGGTTGTATGTAAGGTACAACGGCGATATTTTCTTGCAGGTGCGGTATCTGTTTTTAAAGATTAATATTCCACTGACAGAAGATCAGAAGGAGCAAAAGAACCGGAAAAAACACATATTTCAGCGCGGAGGTAAAACGAAACAGGACTCCGCCGCAGTGAAGGAGAAATCAAGCAGTGATACCGACAAGCGTACTGCGAAAGCTTCCGAAGAGCCTTTCGACAAAAAAGGTGGAAAAAAGCGAAGCAAAACAGCCGCAGATAAACGAAAGTCAAAAAAACAGAAAAAAAAGAAAGAGAATCCCGCTTTGAAATGGGTCAAGGCGCTGTACAAAAAGGGCGGCGTTGACGCTATAACGGAAGCCTTTAAGAAAATTGCAAGCCTTGCCGGAAACGTCTTAAAACCGATATTTAAAAATATCAGACTGCGCAGTCTTGATATTGACATAACGGCAGCCTCGGACAATGCGGCAGATACGGCTATTAATTATGGTAAGCTGTGCGCCGGAATTTATCCTGCGCTTTCAGTAATATTAAATATAGTAAAATACAACGATTACACAGTGAACATAAGACCTGATTTCGATAAAAAGGAGCTTGAAGCCGATATATCCGCGGAAATATCGCTGATTCCGTGGATCGCATTGGCAGGGGCGTTACATGCGCTTGTGCGTTTTATCGGGTTTAAGGTAAAGGGCGAGCTTTGATAGATAAGAAGAAAGGGTGTTATTATGGCTAATCATCTTGAAAATATGATGGACACAACTATGGAGAAAATAAGGCAGATGGTCGATGTAAATACTATTATCGGCGAACCTGTTATCTGCCCGGACGGAACGGTGATAATCCCCGTATCGAAGGTAAGCTACGGCTTTGCTTCGGGCGGCGGTGATCTCCCGAACAAGGGCGGAAATTCCAAGGATAATTTTGCAGGCGGCAGCGGTGCAGGCGTTTCAATTCAGCCTGTTGCGTTTCTTGTAGTCAACAACGGCAACGTTAAAATGCTGAATATGGAATTTGACGGAGCGGTTGACCGCGTTATTGCTATGATCCCCGATATTACCGACAAGGTCGGCGAGCTGTTTAAGAAGATGGGCAAGGACAAAAAGAAAAAGTCCGATGAAGATGAAATACCAACGGCAAAGCCCGTCGGCAGCAGAAAGGTTCAGTCGGGCGACGAAGCTGCTGATATTGACGACAGCGTATTCTGATAGAAAATTTGTTATGATCTCCCTGTTTTGAGCATATACATTACAAAAAGTATTTGGAGTGGTGGCTGTGAAAAAACGAGAGGAGATCGCTCTGCGCATTCTGGCAGGTACAGCGGCAGCAGCTGTGGCAGCGCTTCTTTGTGTGACGGCGTATTCGGACGAAACGCAAAGTAATGCGGAAATACCGGAAACGAGCGCGTATGCTTATTGTCTTTACTGCGCGAACAACGGTGAAAATATTGCCGCAAATCGTGAAACTGAAAAACTGCCAATGGCAAGCACAACGAAGATAATGACGGCTATTCTCGGGCTTGAAGCCGTACAGCGAAGCGGCGAGGATATGTATGTTACCGTAACGCCGGATATGTACGCGGAAGGTTCTTCAATGTACCTTGAAGCAGGTGAAACCGTATCTATGAATGATCTTGTGGGCGGTATGCTGATGGTTTCGGGCAATGACGCTGCAAACGCCGTGGCTCTTACGGTAGGCGGCACCTTTGAGGGATTCGCAGAGCTGATGAACGAAAAAGCACGTGAAATAGGTATTTCCGACACGCATTTTGTAACGCCGTCCGGACTTGACGCGCAGGAGCATTATTCGACTGCGAGCGATCTTTGCCGGCTTTTGGCGTACTGTATGGAGAATGATGAATTTGCTCAGATAGATAAAAGCAGAAGCATTACGGTCGATTTCAAAGAACCGCAGGGCAAATCTCAGACGTACTACAACGAAAACAAGCTGCTTTCTCAATATGAATTCTGCATTGCAGGAAAGACGGGCTACACTGATAAAGCAGGGCGCACACTTGTTTCGTGTGCCGAAAAGGACGGAGTAAGGCTTATCTGTGCAACTCTTAATGACGGTGACGACTGGAACGATCACTCCAAGCTTTTTGATTACGGATTTGAGCATACAAGCATGAGCAAGCCGCAGACAAGCGGAGAATCAGAAAAAAAGGTGACAGTTCCCGTTGTTGGCGGAACGTCGGAGTATGTAGAAGTGCAGTCAGGAGAACCGCCGCTCGTCTGTGTTGACCCCGACGGCACGGCAGACGTGACCGTTAGTTTTGAGCTTCCACATTTTGTATACGCTCCTGTGGAAAAGGGAAGCAAGATAGGAGAGCTTAAATACTACACAGGCGGAGTTTACGCGGGGAAATCCGATGTTTTAGCCCTACAGCAGATCTCCCCCTCCAACACCGAAACCACATTCCTGGAAAACATCTCCAGCTTCTTCCACCGGGCAGGCGCCCGACAGGCAGTTCCGGTCGGCAAGCGCCGACAGGCAGTTCCGGTCGGCAAGCGCCGACAGGCAGTTCCGGTCGGCAAGCGCCGACA
>CACYDO010000200.1 GCA_902773165.1 uncultured Ruminococcus sp.
AGTTCCACCGGGCTAGCGCCCGGAAGCAGTTCCACCGGGCTAGCGCCCGGAAGCAGTTCCACCGGGCTAGCGCCCGGAAGCAGTTCCGCCGGGCAGGCGCCCGGAGGCAGTTCCGATTTTACTTTGCAGTAACGGTAAATTGGTCTCCGCGTTTTGAAATCTGGTTGGATTTAAACTTTTAATAAATGACTTTATTGAGATACAAGCCGCAGGCAGGCGCTGTAGGACCTGCAAGCTGCCTGTTTTTTCCTTCGATTATCCCTGGGATATCGTCGGGCGAAATTTTCCTTTGAGCTACCCTAAGCAGCGTTCCGGTCATTATGCGAACCATATTGTATAAAAATCCGTCGGCTTCTACTGTAAATGTTACCATATCACCACTGCGCTCAACTTCAGACAAATAAACCGTTCTGCGCATATCTCCAGGACGTCTGTTGTCGAGCGTACAGAATGAAGTAAAATCATGCGTACCGAGATAATGCTTCGCCGCGCTGTTAAGCAAATTTTCGTCAAAATCGCGGTATCTGTAATGAAGCGCATAGCCGTTCAAAAACGGATTTCTGACCTCATTGTTCCATATCTTATAAATATACTGCTTTTTCTTGCAGTCATATCTGGGGTGAAAATCGAGCGGCATATCCTCACAGGCGACAACAGCGATCGTTTCCGGAAGATGATTATTAAGTGCCGCTTTCAGGCGCATACACGGTATCGGGTGAGATGTTTTCAGACCAATGCAGTACATATTTGCGTGTACTCCCGTATCTGTTCTGCTGCAACCCTTGATATCTATGTCGTCGCCTATTATTTTTACAAGGGCATTCTGAAACGTTTCCTGAACGCTTACTGCGTTTTTCTGGATCTGCCACCCGTGAAACGCCCTTCCGTCGTACATAATAGTTATTTTTACATTCCTGTTCGGACTGTCGCCGGCAGATAAATGCTGCATATGATCACTCCTGCAAAAATCAGACATGAAGCGCCAAGCGCAAGATAATCTTTTTTGGAATATTTAAGCACCCTCATTCTGGTGCGCCCTTCTCCGCCGTGGTAGCAGCGGCTTTCCATCGCCATAGCAAGATCAAACGCACGGCGAAACGCCGAAACGAAAAGAGGAACGAGGATAGGGATAAGCGCTTTGAGCCTTGTAATGAAATTACCGCTCTCAAAGTCTGCTCCTCTTGCCTTCTGCGCGCTCATGATCTTGTCAGTTTCTTCAAGCAGCGTGGGAATGAACCTCAGCGCTATCGTCATCATCATAGCGATCTCATGAACCTGAATATGAAAAACGGACAGCGGCTTTAGCAGTCGTTCTATGCCGTCAGTCAGATCGGTCGGCGACGTTGTATACGTAAGCACTGCGCTTATCAGCACGAGCGCGATTATTCTTACTGCAATAAATATAGCTGTATTGATACCGGACTGCGTTATTTTCAAGAAACGCCACTGCCACAAAGGGTCGCCCGTACCGTAAAACAGATTAAGACACGCTGTAAACAGCACGATAAAAATAATTGCCTTAATACTTTTAAAATACATCTTCGGCGAAACGCCCGAAATGCAAATAACGGCAAAGACAGCCGCCGCCATGATACCCAGCGAAACAAAATTTCGTGCGGCGAAAATGAAAACTATAAAAAACGTAAGGAGAATGATCTTCATTCGCGGATCAAGCTTATGTACAAAGGATTTTCCGGGGAAATACTGACCGAGAGTAATATCTTTAATCATCTTTTCCCCTCCTTTTTTGCTGCTGCCGCCGGAACTCTGCTGTCTTTTCGCAGCTTCATTATTTCCATTACAGCCTGTTCAACCGAATAAACATCGGTAGAAACCTTATATCCGCTTTTTGCAAGCCCGATCATAATTTTCGTGATCTGCGGAATTTGCAGACCTATTTTTTCGATATCCTCGCCCTTTGAGAAAATATTTCTGACTGTATCGAAAGCATATTTATTCCCGTGATCCATAACGAGAATTTTATCGGCAATTCTTGAAATATCCTCCATGCTGTGAGAAACGAGAAGAACCGTATTTCCCTTAGTCTTATGATACGCAGCGATCTGCGTAAGAAGAACATCTCTGCCCTTCGGATCAAGTCCTGCGGTAGGCTCGTCTAAGATAAGAATTTCGGGATCCATCGCGATAACGCCGGCGATAGCCGCTCTGCGTTTTTCTCCGCCCGACAATTCAAACGGAGATTTTTTCAGCAGCTCTGGTTTTAGCGCAGTAAAGCGCGCGGCGTCCTCAACGCGTTTTTTTATTTCATCGCTGTCAAGCCCCATATTTTTCGGACCGTAGGCGATATCCTTTTCGACTGTTTCTTCAAAAAGCTGATATTCGGGATATTGAAAAACCATGCCTACGCGAAAGCGAACCTTGCGTATCTGCTTAGGTTTTTCCCAGATATCCCGTCCGTCAAGAAGCACCTGACCCTCGGTCGGGCGAATAAGACCGTTCAGCATTTGTATCAGTGTAGATTTCCCGGAGCCGGTGTGACCTATTATACCGATAAATTCGCCCTTTTCTATATTAAGAGAAACGTCGTTTACCGCTTTTTTTTCAAATGCGGTATTAACTCCATAAGTAAACGAAAGATTTTTTAGTTCCAATAATGACATTTATGCGATCACCCCCGGCAGATCAGCTTAGCGCTTTGATAACAGCGCTTATGCACTCCGTTTCGTTGAGAGGTGTTCCCTCTATCTTCATTCCGCTTGAAGAAAGCCTGTAAGCAAGCTCTGTTGCCTGAGGAACATCAAGGCTATGGCACTTTAAAAACTCCACCTCGGAAAAGACCTTTTTTGGAGCGCCGTCTCTAATGATCCTGCCGTCATCAAGAACGATCACCCTGTCCGCCTGAACTGCCTCGTCCATATAGTGCGTAATGAGAATGATCGTAATTTTCTTCTCACGATTAAGCTTTATAACGGTATCCATGACCTCTTTTCTGCCCTGCGGATCAAGCATTGCCGTAGGCTCGTCGAGAACGATGCATTCCGGCTCCATTGCTATTATTCCGGCAATGGCAACGCGCTGCTTCTGTCCGCCCGAAAGCTTATGGGGCGCGTGCGCTCTGAACTCGTACATATCTACGGATTTAAGCGCGCTGTCTACCCTCTGCCTGATCTGTTCGGGAGGGATACCGAGATTTTCCGGCCCGAAAGCAACGTCTTCCTCGACGATGCTTGCAACGAGCTGATTATCGGGATTTTGCAGCACAAGACCGACGCTTTTTCTGACGTCGAGAATGGTGCTTTCTTCCTTTGTATTCAAGCCGTTTACAACGATATCTCCGCTTTCAGGCTCTAATATTCCGTTAAACATTTTTGCAAGCGTAGATTTACCCGATCCGTTGTGACCGAGAAGCGCAACAAAGCTCCCCTTTTCTATCTCAAAGGAGATATCCTTAAGAACCGTTTTCGGCTCTTCGCCCTCCTCCGCCGCGTCATACGCAAAAACGACATTTTTTACTTCTATAAATTTCATCTAATCATCTTCTTTCGGGCAAACACGGTTGTAGAGTGGGGCATGGGGAAAGTGGAATGCGGAACTTATTGCTTCGGCAACCGAATAATCGTAAAAAACTACTCCTCTAAAACTTGCTATACCTGCAAAAGCACATGGCGCGGAGACTAAGTTCAGCATACTAAATCTCGCCCGGAACTGTCAGCGGCGACTCGCCTCCCATATAACTGTTGAGCCGCAGGGCAGTATCAACCCCGTGTCTGTTGCCTTTAATCCAATCTCATCGGCGAAAACACTGCCGCCGTGTTTTTTGGCGATCGTTACGCTCAACAAATACTGCATTACAGATGGCGAAAGCCCTGCCGTGTACGAATTTAGTATAAAGAAAACAGCGTCGTCGCTCAGAAGCTCCGAACAAAGCTCTATAAACGGAAACAACTGTTCTTCCAGCTTCCAGATCTCTCCGCCCGGTCCTCTGCCATATGACGGCGGATCCATTATGATTCCGTCATACTTATTGCCGCGCCTGATCTCTCTTTTTACAAATTTCACGCAGTCGTCCACTATCCACCGTACAGGGCGATCGGCAAGGTTCGACAAAGCGGCGTTTTCCTTAGCCCACTGCACCATGCCCTTAGACGCGTCTACGTGGCAGACCTTAGCGCCTGCGTTCAGGCAGGCAAGCGTAGCGCCGCCCGTATAAGCAAAGAGGTTAAGGATATTCAGCTGCCTTTTTTCATTCTTTATTTTTTCCGACGCATACTCCCAGTTTATCGCCTGCTCGGGAAATATGCCTGTGTGCTTAAAGCCCATAGGCTTCACGCCAAAGGTAATATCTCCGTAACCAACGTGCCAGACGTCCGGCAGCTTTTTGTAAACCGTCCAGCTTCCGCCGCCGGACTTGGAGCGAATGTACCTCGCGTGAGCGTTCTTCCAGCGAGGATCGCTTTTTTCTGTTGTCCAGATGATCTGCGGATCGGGTCGGATAAGTATCTTATCGCCCCAGCGCTCAAGGCGCTCTCCTGCGCACGTATCTATAAGCTCGTATTCTTTCCAAACAGCTTCTCTCATAACGATCAGCCGAGCCTTTCTTTGATAAGATCTGCAATATTGTTGGCATGATCGGTGATCTCTCCGATATCCTCGCCTTCAAGCATTACGCGGATAAGCGGCTCTGTTCCGGAAGGTCTTACAAGAACTCTTCCTCTGCCGCCAAGCTCATTTTCAACCTTCTCAACTGCTTCTTTGATAACAGCGTCCGAGGAATACTCAGATTTCTTCGCAGTTGAAACGGTAACGTTTACAAGCACCTGCGGAAAACGCTTCATGATCGAAGCAAGCTGTGACAGGCTCTTGTTCTTACTGTGCATTATACTAAGCAGCTGGATCGCCGTAAGCTGCCCGTCGCCTGTTGTGCCGTGTTCCAGAAATATTACGTGACCCGACTGCTCGCCGCCAATGCAGTAACCGTTTTTCAGCATACTTTCAAGAACGTATCTGTCGCCCACTGCCGTTGCTTCAAAGTTGATGTCATTCTCAGCGCAGAACTTCGTGAATCCCATATTCGTCATAACAGTTCCGACTGCCGTATTATTTTTAAGAGCGCCCTTTTCTTTAAGGTGCTTTGAGCAGATAGCAATAAGGAAATCGCCGTCTACAAGCTCGCCGTTTTCATCAACTGCAAGACATCTGTCAGCGTCGCCGTCAAAGGCAACACCACAGTCGGTTTTATTATTCTTTACGAATTCCTGCAATATTTCAATATGCGTAGAACCGCATTTTTCATTTATATTTACACCGTCGGGAGCGCTGTTCATGATTATGCACTCAGCTCCAAGCCTATCAAAAAGCTTTCCTGCCGTAGCGCTTGCCGCGCCGTTTGAGCAGTCAACTGCGATTCTCAGACCCTTCAGATCACCGTCTACCGTTGATACGAGATGATCTACATATTCGTCAACAGCCTCGGGCATGAGCGAAACGCGTCCCAAGCCTGCGCCTGTCGGATTCGGATACGGCTCTGAATGATCGAGAACAATCGCTTCGATCTCCTCCTCCAGTGCGTCGGGCAGCTTATAGCCCTCGGAATTGAATATTTTAATTCCGTTGAACTCAAAGGGATTATGCGACGCGGAAATCATAATTCCTGCGTCTGCCTTATGTTTCTTTACAAGATATGCCACAGCCGGAGTGGGAATAGCTCCCAGATGTACAACGTCTGCACCGACAGAGCAAAGTCCTGCCGTAAGAGCGCCTTCCAGCATATCAGAGGAAAGACGAGTATCCTTGCCGATCAGCACGGTAGGCTTCTTTCCGTGTTCTTCCTTTATCAAAACCATAGCCGCCGCTTTTCCGATGCTCATTGCAAGCTCGCAAGTAAGCTCGGAATTCGCTACTCCGCGCGCGCCGTCTGTCCCAAATAATCTTCCCATAGTTACAGTTTCCTCCATCTGAAATTGTGTGTATTAGTTCATTAATATACATACATATGCTTATTTTTGTAATTCAATGTCTTTATATATCGTCGGGAAAAAGCGTCGGCGAACCGGGCATAACTCCGTTCGGGTACGGCAGATTAAGATGACGGCACGCTGCATGCGTAACACACCTGCCGCGCGGAGTTCTGCTCAAAAATCCGATCTGCATGAGATACGGCTCGTAAACGTCTTCTATCGTAACGGCTTCCTCGCCGATCGCCGCTGCAAGAGTTTCAAGTCCGACAGGACCGCCGTTATAAAATTTAATTATTGCTTCGAGCATGCGCCTGTCGTTAGCGTCAAGCCCCAACTCGTCTATTTCAAGCTTATCGAGAGCAGAGCGCGCAATATCGCACGTAACAACGCCGTCTCCGATGACCTCGGCGAAATCTCTGACGCGGCGCAGAAGTCTGTTTGCTATTCGCGGAGTTCCGCGCGAACGCGAAGCAATCTCCAGAGCGCCGTCCTTGTCTATTGGTATTCCGAGGATACCGGCGCTGCGCGTTACTATCATAGCAAGCTGCTCGGGAGTATAAAGCTCTAATCGCAGCACAACACCGAAACGGTCACGCAGCGGCGCGGTCAGCTGACCTGCCCTTGTCGTTGCGCCGACTAAAGTAAATTTCGGCAGCGGAAGATGGTAAGAAGCCGCCATCTGCCCTTTGCCGGTAATGATATCTATTGCAAAATCCTCCATAGAGGGGTAGAGAACCTCCTCCACCGCTCTTGAAATGCGGTGTATCTCGTCGATAAAGAGGACGTCGCCCGTGCTGAGATTCGTAAGCAGAGCCGCAAGATCGCCGGGCTTTTCTATCGCAGGACCGGAAGTGATCCTGATATTGACGTTAAGCTCGTTTGCAATTATCTGCGACAGCGTCGTTTTTCCAAGACCGGGAGGACCGTAAAGAAGAACGTGGTCTAAGATCTCGCCGCGTTTTTTCGCAGCTTCAATGAAGACGCTCAGATTTTCCTTAACTTTATCCTGCCCGATGTACTCGTCTAAGGTTTTCGGACGAAGCGGATTGTCTGTTCCCGAAATATCCTCGGCGATTTCCGAAGAAGATACGATCCTGTCTTCAAAATCCATTTCATCCATTCACTAAGCCCCCTTGCTTTTTCCAAGCTCCACCAATGTCATGTGGATAAGCTCCTCTACCTTTAATGAGCTGTCAAATTTTGAGATAATCGGCATGATCTCGCTGCTGTCGTAACCGAGAACGGCAAGCGCGTCCAATGCATTTTTCACGTTGCCGAACTGTGCGGCGGCAGCCGACGAACCGGGCAGCTTAACTGCGGCAGAGCCTGCGTTGAGCTTTTTCATTTTATCTTTAAGCTCCAGAACGATCCTCTGCGCAAGCTTATTTCCGACGCCAGCCGCTTTTGTAAGCGATTTAGGATCCTCGGAAGCTATGCAAACGGCAACCTGCTCGGGCGTAAACTCCGAAAGTATAGCCGTTCCTGCTTTTGCACCCACGCCGCTGACGCTTGTAAGCATTTTGAAGCATTCGCGCTCTTCTGTCGTAGTAAATCCGAATAGATCGACTGCGTCCTCGCGAACAGCCATATATGTATAAAGCTTGACCTCACTGCCGATATCGGGCAGATCGCGGATACTCATCATCGACGTTGTACATTGATAGCCTACCCCACCGCATTCGACAACGACTACGCCCGGAGATCGGTGGATCAGCGTTCCTCTTAAACTGTAAATCATTTCAACCTATCCCCTTACTTCTTAAAAACTCTTTAAGCGGCGATCCGTTCGCCTGAGTGTGGCAGACCGCTATTGCCAAAGCGTCGGCGGTATCGTCAAGACGGGGCATTTTTTCAAGCTTTAAAAGGCGCTTCGTCATTTCCATGACCTGCTCCTTTTTAGCCTTTCCGTAGCCCGTAACTGCTGTTTTGACCTGCAGCGGAGTATACTCCGAGATCGGCACGCCCTTGAGCTGAGCCGCAAGAAGTATCACTCCCCTTGCCTGCGCAACGTCGATCGCGGTTTTCTGATTATTCTGAAAATAAAGCTTTTCTATCGCAACGGCGTCGGGCTTACATCTGTCGATCACTCCGAACATTTCGTGATAAATATGCTCCAGACGGACATTGAACGGCGTATCGGCAGTCGTTTCGATAGCCCCGTATCCGGTAACGTGGTATTTGTTATTGTAATATTCAACTCCCCCGTAGCCGACGATAGCATAGCCGGGGTCAATCCCCAATACAACCATTTTTTCTCTCCGTTTTTTCCGATCTCTTTCCATTAAAATTACGCATTCATCTTATTATAACACACTTTCGGCAAATCGGCAATACATTAATTTAACTCTTTTCCGTGACGGCGTGTCGCCGTCAGGCAGTTCCGGCTTTTACTTTGTTGTAACATCAAACTGGTCTCCAAGCCGGTAATCTAAAACATATTTGCTGTAATAAATAACACGTTCGTAATAAATCTATTACAAATTCGTAAAAAAACCATTGACAAATTCCGTCATATGTGATAACATAAAAGCAATAGTAATATTGTTCCTTTTTCTTATAGTAGACGACATAGATAATTACTCTTAGAGAGATGATTCCGAAGGGGCGTGGGGGCGATCGGAAAGCCCCCACAAAAGGTTTG
>CACYDO010000201.1 GCA_902773165.1 uncultured Ruminococcus sp.
AAATGTAAGCAATTTTATGTTGGAGAAAGCTCCAAAAATAGAACTGAAAAAAAGCAAGTATCATGGAACGGTAAAAATGAATTTTTGTAGTAAATGTAATAATTCAAAGAATCCCCCCCTCACAACGAGGGGGATTATCAGAAATCAAGGTCGGAATGTTTTGCTCCCACCGTCACGGCTCTGCCGTGACACCTCCCTCGAAGAGGGAGGCATAGGTCCCCTCTCCGAGGGGGCTGTCAGCGAAGCTGACTGGGGGAGTGAACTCCAAGACGCTGTCAGCGAAGCTGACTGGGGGAGTGCTCCTACAGATTAGGCAACCCTACTCAAAGAACAGAGGTGATTAATACGTCACTTGACTACAACAAAAAACTGATTCCACGCGCAAAGGAACTCCGAAAAAATATGACAAAGCAGGAGAAACACCTTTGGTACGATTTTTTATGCACATATCCAATTCGGTTTCAACGTCAGAAAACGATTGATAATTTTATCGTGGACTTCTACTGCCATAAAGCAAAACTTATAATCGAAGTTGATGGCAGTCAACATTATACTGAGGATGGAATAGAATATGATTCAATAAGAACACAAATCCTGGAAAAATATGATCTGGAAGTAATAAGATTTTCAAACAATGAAATAGACCGTCATTTCAATGCTGTTTGTACTGCCATAAACGGTAAGGTACAGGAACGAATAAGCGATATTATCAATTAACAGGTGATGCTTATGCCCGAACAAGAAAAACCAAAACTGAAAATAACACCGAAAGCCTATACAGGCGAAACGTCAGTAATCTCTGCCCGTCTGCCGAAGGATATGATAGCCGATATTGACAAGGTGGCTAATGTAACAGGCAGAACGAGGAACGAAATAATGACAATGTGCCTTGAATACGCACTTAAAAACATGGAAGTAACGTTTGAATGAGTTAGGAGTGAGAAGTTAGGAGTCAGGAATATGAATGATGAAAACACAGTAAAAAACAGAAGTAAGAAATTTGCGGTAAGAATAGTTAAATCTGTATAAGTATCTGTGCGATGAGAAAAAAGAGTATGTATTGTCAAAACAGATTTTGAGAAGCGGAACGAGCATAGGGGCTAATATTGCAGAAAACCAATACGCCCAAAGCAGGAAGGACTTTTTATCAAAACTATATATAGCATTAAAAGAATGTGCAGAAACAATCTATTGGTTAGACCTGTTATATGAAACAGATTATCTGTCAGATAAGGAATATAATTCATTAAGGAATGACTGTGAGGAATTGAGAAAGATGTTATCTTCATCGACAAAAACAATCTCGGAATAAAACTCCTAACTCCTCACTCCTAATTCCTAACTAAATACATTTTTTGAATAAAAAAAGAATCGGAGGTTTTAAAGATGAGTAAGTTTGTAATTGAGTGTCCGAACTGCGGACGATTTGCAGAGGCAAGAACCGGATTTTTTGCCCGCAAAAGAATTGACTGCGCCTGTGGTTTTGTTATCAATGTGAGGACGGATAAGCTCACAAGCCGCAAGTGCGCCCACTGTGGAAATGATGTTGTTTTTGACCAGTCAAGAGGTGACAAAGCAAGGTGTCCTGTCTGCCATGAGCTGATAAACGAGTTGTCCGACAAGACAAGGGTAGAGGAGTTTTCATGCGCCCAATGCGGAGTAAAACTCATTGCCGCAAAAAACGCCAATACATATACCTGCCCCGTCTGTGACTGTGTGAACGATGTGCAGAAGCAGCTTATGCAGGAGCATATCAAGCATGACGGTCTTGCAAGTATTATAAAATATGAGGGCGACAATGAAACGCTGGTATGGAAGCACCCTGTGGAGGATTTTAACCTCGGTTCACAGCTTATCGTTCACGAGAGCCAGGAGGCGATCTTCTTCCGTGACGGTCAGGCACTTGACCTGTTCGGTGCAGGACGCTACACCCTTGAGACTCAGCAACTCCCAATACTTGAAAAGCTCTATAACCTGCCTACCGATACCGACGGCACCTTTCATTCAGAGGTCTATTATATCAATCTTACCACGCAAATGGGCATCAAGTGGGGGACGGACAGCAAGGTGCGTATGTTTGATCCGGCTTCGGGAATGCACATTGAAATAGGTGCAAGCGGTGAGTTCAATATCCGTGTAACAAACAGCCGCAAGCTGCTGATGAAGCTTGTCGGGACCGCTCAGGGCATGAAGCAGGAGGATATTTTCGGCGGCAAGGGCAGCAAGGGATATTTCCGCTCCATGATAATGACCCGCGTGAAGTCATATCTCGCCCAGGTCATCAAGGATAACGGGTATAATATCCTTGAAATAGATTACCGTTTACAGGAACTTTCCGAGAGCTTACAGGAGCGCATCAATGCTGATATTGCAGATTACGGTCTTACCATGCCGGGCTTCTTTGTCAACAGCGTTATTACTCCTGACGACGACCCGAATTTCCGCCGCATGAAGCAGCAGTATGCTGACCAGTACCTTAAAGTGCGTGAGGAGGAAATAAAGCGCAAGGAAGCCGAAGCTGCCGCTGAACGCAAATTTGTTGAAGCGCAGACCGCCGCAAGACTAAAAATGATCGGCGCTCAGGGTGACGCCGAAAGCGTCAAGATTAAAGCACAGGCGGAAGCTGAAGCTTACCGCATGCAGGCTGAAGCCGAAGCAATGGAAATGAAGATGAAGGGCTATACATATCAGCAGGAGACTGCCCGTCAGGTCGGCATGGAAGCCATGAAAAACGGTATTACCGGGCAAGGCTATGGCGGTGCTTCCGGCGGTCTGGGAGATATTGCCGGTCTGGGTGTGACCCTCGGCGCTATGGGCGGAGTTATGAGCATGACCAAGGAGGCTATATCCCCCATGCTCGACACAACACAGCAGATCGGTCAGAATGTTGTAAATAATGCGTCCGACACATGGGACTGCCGGTGCGGCAACAAGAGCATCAAGGGCATGTTCTGCAATATGTGCGGTGCTCAGAAACCCCAGCCGCAGCCTGACGGAACGTGGGATTGTCAGTGCGGCAACAAGGGTATTGTCGGCAAATTCTGTAATATGTGCGGAAGTCCAAAGCCGGAGGAAAAAAAAGAAACCTGGGACTGCACCTGCGGTAACAAAAACATAATAGGCAAGTTCTGCAATATGTGCGGCAGCAAAAAGCCCGAGGAAAAGAAGGACACCTGGGATTGCACCTGCGGTAACAAGAATATAATAGGCAGGTTCTGCAATATGTGCGGAAGTCCGAAACCCGAAGAAAAGAAAGACACCTGGGACTGCACCTGCGGAAACAAAAACATAACTGGACCGTTTTGCGGAAACTGCGGCAAAAGAAAGGATGGTTGAATATGAAACTGAGTAAAAACGCGATCAGAATACTGCTTTTTGCAGGAATAGCACTGGTGTGCTTTAATGTCATAGCATTTGTCATACCATTAGCAAAAAACGGCACCTTCTGGGTCAGCTATCTTTTCGGAATGCTGGCAATTCTTCTACAGCTTGTTGTAATGAAGGTGGCTTTCAAGGGTGCGGAAAGCGTCAGAAGTAAATTCTACGGCTTTCCGATCGCTCGTATCGGCGTGATATACGGTATATGTCAGATACTTCTCTCGTTTACGGCAATGGCGCTGTCGCCCTATGTTCCCTTCTGGATACCGATAGTCGTATTCATACTCATGCTGGCGTTTGCAGCGGCAGGCTGTATTGCGGCGGATGCGGTAAGAGAAACTATTGAACAGCAGGATAAAAAGCTTGTTAAGGACGTCAGCATGATGCGTAACCTTCAGTCAAAAACGAATCTGCTTGTATCACAGTCCGACTGCGGTGCAGAGCTGAAAACCGCTCTTGCAGAACTGGGCGAGGAGATAAAATACAGCGACCCGGTCAGCAATCCTGCAACCGAGAGTATCGAGCAGGAGTTATTCTTTCACATCGAAGAGCTGCAAAAGGCTGTTGTTGACGGTGACGAAAACTCTGCAATTGCCCTCTGCAAAAAGACAAATGGTATTCTTGCGGAAAGAAACAGGCTTTGCAAGCTGAATAAAAATACAAAATAACGGGAGGAAACAATAATGGCAGTATTTAAGTGTAAGATGTGTGGAGGGTCGCTGGAGATAAGTGAGGGCATGAAAGTCTGCGAATGCGAATATTGCGGCACGAAGCAGACACTCCCCCGCCTTGATGACGACAGACGAACGAATCTTTACGACCGCGCAAACCATTTCCGCAGAAACAATGATTTTGATAAGGCCGCGGGTATCTACGAGCAGATACTAAACGAGGATACGTCCGATTCCGAGGCGTACTGGTCGCTTGTGCTTTGCCGCTATGGTATCGAATATGTTGAGGATCCCGCAACGCATAAGCGTGTGCCGACAGTCAACCGCGCCCAGTTCACTTCTGTTTTTGACGACAACAATTATAAATCGGCTTTGCAGTATGCGGACGGATATCAGCGCGAGATCTACGAAAAGGAAGCTAAAGCGATAAACGATATTCAAAAGGGCATTCTTGCAATTTCGCGGAAGGAAGAGCCTTTTGATGTTTTCATCTGCTACAAGGAGACCGACAACAACGGCAGGCGTACCCCTGACAGCGTTTTAGCCAACGACCTTTACCACCAGTTGGCGCAGGAGGGCTTCAAGGTATTCTTTGCGCGTATCACACTGGAGGACAAGCTCGGCACAGCATATGAACCATACATATTCGCCGCGCTCAATTCGTCAAAGGTAATGGTCGTGCTTGGAACAAAGCCGGAATATTTCAACGCCGTATGGGTAAGGAATGAATGGAGCCGGTATCTTGCGCTCGTAAAACAAAGCGGCGGCAAAAAGGTGCTTATCCCCGCTTACAAGGATATGGATCCCTACGACCTGCCGGAAGAGTTTTCCCACCTGCAGGCTCAGGATATGTCTAAGCTGGGCTTCATGCAGGATCTGATTCGCGGCATTAAGAAGATAGCAAAGACAGATGAATCGAAAGCGGCGGTAAAAGAGACCGTTGTTGTCGGCAGCAGCAATGCGAATGTGGCACCGCTTTTAGATAGAGCCTTTCTTTTCCTTGAAGACGGCAAGTGGCAGGACGCAAATATTTACTGTGAAAAGGTGCTTGACCTCGACCCGAAGAACGCAACAGCATATCTCGGCAAGTTAATGTCTGAGCAACAGGTGAGAACTCGCAAACAGTT
>CACYDO010000202.1 GCA_902773165.1 uncultured Ruminococcus sp.
AATTTCGCTAAGGCAGAACGGGCACTCCTTTGTTGTCGGCTCTTCGGCTGCTGCCTCTTCGTTGCCCTTTGTTGCTTTCTTTCCGAGATCCATCATCTTATTGAACGCCTTTACGATCATGAAGATGATGATCGCCATGATAAGGAAGTTGATGATCGCAGAAATGAATGCACCGAACTTGATCGTGCCGACATTAAGCGCCTTAGTCATCATTTCAAAATCAGGCTGATTCGTTTCGGGATTGATATATTTATCACCTGCTACCGTACCTATAAGAAGCTGGATCGCCGGCATGATAACGTCGTCGCAAAGCGAAGATACAATGCCGTTGAACGCGCCGCCGATGATAACGCCGACTGCAAGATCCATTACGTTGCCTCTGGCGATAAACTCCTTAAATTCCGCTATAAGTCCTTTTTTCTCACTCATATTGCTGTACCCTCTTTCAAAAAAAGAAATTTTACATATACTATTATATTTCTTATTTCGACATTTTTCAATACTTTTTACAAATTTTACATTATATACATAAATCCGATGGTACTATTGTACAAATACACAAATATTTTTATTTTAGCCTGAAATCTTCATTTTTTTAAAATATACCACTTGACAAAAGAGAATATTAAGTGTATAAGTAATTCATAAAGCTATTTCTAAGGGGTGCTGCATAAATGTCCGAAGACAATTCGGGAAAAAAAGAAAAGAAAAAATCAAAATCCACCTTTGCCGAGCTGCTGGGTATCAAGCGCAAGGGAATCACAGAAGAGGAGATCCTCGATCTGATTGACGCAGGTGAAGAAAGCGGCAATATTGAAGAGCATGAAAAAGACCGCATTGAAAATATTTTCGACTTCACCGACAGGTCTATCGGCGATATCATGACGCATCGCATAAACATAACCGCGCTTGAGGATACGGCAACGCTTGACGAAACAGTGAAGCTTGCTATCGACACGGGGTACTCGCGTATTCCCGTTTATCATGACGATATAGACAGCATCATCGGCGTTCTTTACGTAAAGGATCTTCTCCCCTACGTAATCGGCGCTTCTAAGGAAAAATTCAGTCCGAAAAACATCGTCCGCACCGTTCCGTTCGTGCCGAAAAGCAAAAGCTGCGAAAAGCTTTTTGCGCTCATGCGCGAAAACAAGGTGCAGATGGCTGTTGTCGTTGACGAATACGGCGGCACAGAGGGCTTAATAACGCTTGAAGATCTCGTTGAAACTATTCTTGGCAATATTCAGGATGAATTCGACGATGAGGACGAAAGCATAAAGAAGCTTAGCGGCGACTCGTTCTCCGTAGATGGTCTGACGGCTATTGAAGACGTTGAGGAGCTTATCGGCGATACTCTTGGCGCACCCGAAGACTGCGAAACGCTTGCTGCGTTTATTCTCGAAAAGTTAGGAAGAATCCCTCAGCAGGGCGAAAAGCCCGTAATAAAAACAGGAAACATCATTCTGACCGTAACGGAAATGGAAGACCGGCGTATCTCCAAAGTGCTTATCGTGAAAAGCAAGCCGCTTGGCGGCGGCGCGTCGCCGCTGACGGTTCCGGGGAAATTTAAGTAACGGGTAATTGGTCTCCGCACCGCAGGACAAATATCAGACGGAATTTTCAGTGACGTGTCGCCGCTGACGATTTCGGAGTACTTTAAGTAACGGGTAATTGATCTCCGCGGCGGCAATAGACTGTCAGCTATTATACCTATACAGCGCATATTTCATAAGGCTCGCATCATGCGGGCCCTTTTTGTTTGTAAAAATTTATAAATAAGGGTAGATGTGGCAGCGGTTGGTGTGGTATAATAATTATAGGCAATACCGCACAGAGATTGTGCTGAAGATGCGCAGTAGATTTTTTCGTCAGAGTGTACAGAAATCGCGCAGGCATACTGTCGTATGTCAAGGGATTTCTGTGCAGTATGACGGAAAAAGATCAAGCAGATTCGGTGCAAAGCCGTCAGGCGGTCTTTGTGCGGTTTTGCCTATAATATTAACAACGAAAGGTGAATGATCGTATGAAACAGGACGTTATTAGAAAAGCAGTTTTGCAAATAGTTGATAAATATCCTATCCACCGTGTTGTCCTGTTTGGATCTCAGGCAGACGGTACTGCAAGAGCAGACAGCGATGTTGACTTGATAATAGAATTCAGCAATTCTGTTACCCTTATTACGCTTTCACAAATCACTCAAACACTTGAAGAAATCCTTCATACAAGTGTTGATGTTATACACGGTCCATTAAGAGATGAAGACCTTCTTGAAACAGGAGTGGAGGTAGAAATATATGCAGCGTAGAGATCGGGTCGTCGTAAAAAAGATCTTATCCGAAATAGATATTGCTTTTGATATGTTAGGTGATTGTGAGATCGATACTTTTTTAGCTGACGAAAAGCTTAAAAGAGCCGTTGGAATGACTGTTATCAATATAGGTGAATTAGTAAAGAATATTACTGACGAGCTGCGTTCGGAACATAACGAAATACCATGGAAGGCTATCGCAGGAATGAGAGACATAGCAGCCCATAAGTATCAAACACTCAGAATGGAAGATGTTTATAATACTGTAATCATGGATTTTCCAGATTTACACAAGAAACTAAAAGCAATTATTGAATCGGAAAATTGTGAAGGTGAAAAAAATGAAAATTGAGCACATTGCAATGTATGTGAACGATCTGGAAGCGGCAAGAGATTTTTTTGTAAAGTACTTCGGCGCTGCACCTGATGATGGCTACCATAACTTAAAGACCGATTTCCGTTCTTATTTCTTGTCTTTTGAAGAAGGAGCAAGACTGGAGATAATGAACAAACCGCAAATGACAGACAGCGCAAAAGAAGTAAACAGAACCGGATTTATTCATATTGCATTTAGCTTAGGAAGTTCAAAAAAGGTTGACCAATTAACCGCAAAAATACAGTCTGATGGATATAAAGTAATAAGCGCACCACGAACAACAGGTGATGGATACTATGAAAGCTGTATAGTTGATTTAGAGGGAAATCAGATCGAGTTAACAATATAAGTTATGATTTATCTTATCCCCTTTTAAATCCAGCTGCCAGGCGGTGGTCACTGCTATGAAATATCGGTAAATCTTAATATTGAGGAGCATAAAAATGTATGAATCAGACTTCTCCGATAAAATGCACCAGTATTTTTATCTTTTATGTTTTAGTTCAAGGAATTTCTTATATGGTCTCAAGCTGTTTTCGGAAGGAATTGGTTATCAGCAGGCGGCGATGATGATTGAATTTCCCGATGATCCGGATATAGATGATCGCTATAAGGATCTCGCCTCCGGCTGTGTTGGTTTCTACAACGACGATGATCCCCCTCCGTTGTTCGTGCCAATTAAGGATTTCTTGGATTATCTGAAATCAATATCGGAAAAATATCTTTCAGATAAGGATCCGGCTTATAGAGAACAGGCGCAGTTATATCTCAGAGGAATCTACGAAAGATATTCCCCGGATAAAAAAATTTGCGTTGAATGCGGAAGTGAGTATTTAGCAAGTGCATCAAAGATGATGGAATTATGTCCCGAATGTGCATCTGTTCTATATGGTTATGATAATTGTAAACATATTTTTTAAAATGTAAAGTGCATTAAATGATTATGGGACGGCAGCAAAAGTGACTATATCAAAAGGTTATCAGAAACATCTGAAAACCATAAATAAATCCATAAAACTACAAAAGGA
>CACYDO010000203.1 GCA_902773165.1 uncultured Ruminococcus sp.
AATCGAAAATGTCATTTCCGCTAATTATATTGATTTTTGTTGCATAGACACAATGTTTCTATGCCCCTTGTGCAAGTCGGGATTTATAAATAAATATTTCTTCGGCTCATTTTCATTCTGCATAGTTTTGTTTTATAAAAAATTAATAATAAATATCAGATTTTACTTGATTTTTCACAAATAAAACAGTATAATAGATAGTGCAGATATACAGCGGTGTTTAACCACAGTTGTTATTATGTGTAATTATACTGTAAAGGAGAATGATATATGAGTTTGGAGAACGCTGTTGTTCTTGCAAAAAGACCTACAAAGACAATTTATCGCGACGGCGATACTGTTATAAAAGTATTTGAAGAGGGCTTTTCAAAGGCTGACATTTTAAACGAGGCTCTGAACCATGCGAGAATTGAGGAAACAAATCTCAATATCCCGAAGATTAAGGGAATCAACATGGTAGACGGCAAATGGGCGATTTTTATTGATTATATCGAAGGCAAGACTCTTTCACAGTTAATGGAGGAAAATCCGGAGAGATTTGACGAATATCTCGATCTTTTTGTAGAGCTTCATCTTATTGTTCACGATCAAAGACAAAGACTCCTTAACAGTCTTAAGATCAAAACGAGCAGAAAAATAGACGAAAGCGATCTCAATGCTACTATCCGCTATGAGCTTCAGACGAGATTGCAGTCTATGCCGCGACACCACAAGGTTTGTCACGGCGATTTCAACCCCAGCAATATCATCATCAAGGAAGACGGAACGCCATATATCCTTGACTGGTCGCACGCTTCGCAGGGCAATGCAGCGGCTGACGCAGCTATCACATATCTGTGGTTCAAGCTCCGCGGCGAAGACGAAACGGCTGAGAAATATCTCAAGCTGTATTCACTAAAGAGCGATACTGCAAAGCAGTACATCATGAAGTGGATACCGATCGTTGCAGCAACGCAGTCTCTTCACGGAACGGACGAGGAGAAAGCTATTCTTCTCGGTTGGGCAGACGTTGTAGATTGGCAGTAAGAAAAATATTTACTGATAATGAGCGCATGGGCAACTGTGCGCTCTTGTTTCGCGTTATTATATATGATAATTGATCAGCAGTATAAAATTCACGAAAAATCAACAAATTAACTGAAAAAAAGGTTATAATATAGATTGATACTATTTTATCAATAATGAAAGGAAAGATACAATCATGGAAAATAAGAAGGAAATCACAAAAGAAATGACAATGGGCGAGATCCTGGGTATTGACCCGAGCATTGCATACGTTCTCATGGAGTGCGGCATGCACTGCGTAGGCTGTCCCTCTTCAATAGGCGAATCGCTTGAAGATGCATGCATGGTTCACGGCCTTGACGCAGACCAGGTTCTTGAAATGATAAAGAACTACACGGCAACAAGAGCCTGAGTTTATCAGAAGGCGGTTTATATGAGATTGCTTTGTATCGGAGATGTAGTAAGCTCTTCGGGGTGTCGCTATCTGTCAAAAAAGCTGCCGCGGCTTCGCAGCGAATACGCAGTGGATATGGTGGTGTGTAACGGCGAAAATTCAGCTGACGGAAACGGCATCACGCCGGATTCCGCAAATGCGCTGTTAGATCACGGAGTTGATGTGATAACCACCGGCAACCACTCCTTTCGCAGACGAGAGTCTTATGATTTTTATGAAAGCTGCACACAGCTTGTCAGACCGGCGAATTATCCTCTCGGAACTACTCCGGGCAGGGGATATACGATCTTCGATATGCTGCGCTACCGCGTATGCGTGGTTAATCTCATGGGAACGATGTATCTTGAGCCTCTTGCAAGTCCGTTTGAATGCTTTGACAGAATTATGGAGGAGATCAGCGGCTGCGCTGTAGTAGTCGTTGATTTCCACGCCGAAGCAACAGCAGAAAAGCGTGCATTTGGCTTTTATACCGACGGCCGCGCTTCTGTCGTTGTAGGAACTCACACTCACGTTCAGACCTCGGACGAATGTATTTTGCCGAAGGGAACGGGATATATTACAGACCTGGGAATGACCGGACCTGTGGATTCTGTTCTTGGCGTCAAAAAGGAGCTTGCAATAGCGAAGTTCAAGGAAAGAATGCCGGTGAGATTTGAAACGGCAGACGGCGAATGTAAAATGGGCTGCTGCCTGTTCGAAATTGATGAAAAGACCGGCAAAACAACAGATGTAAAACGTCTTATCGTTTAATGCTGTGTGAATACGCGTAAATGTAAGTTCGATGTATCATGCGTTCTAATTAATGCGGCAATTAGCAATTAAATGATTATTGAAAAATGTTTTGAGAAGTATTGCCGGGGTGCAGGAGCGCGCAGCGCTGCACTTGCCGAAGTAATAAATAAAAATAATTTACTCCCCCGATCAATGTCGGGGGAGATTTTCGTTATTTTTGTTATATGTATTTTCCAATCTCGCTCACAGCCGCAAGTCCTGCGCTGAAGCGCAGCAGTTGGAGTGCATCAGCCGATGTAACGCTGCCGTCACCGTCAATATCGGCTAATTTTTCAAGCGCCGGGTCAAGCGTCGTAAGCATTGCGCTGCTTCTGAGAATTATAAGTGCGTCAGCCGATGTAATGCTGCCGTCGCCGTCTATGTCGCCGATCATTCCCAGCTTCTTGTCGTCGTCCGGCGTTCCATGCTGATCGTCCTTGCCGTCGTCATTTTCTTTTGCAGCTTCTGATTCTGTGATCCCACATTCCGTGCATACGCCGTTAACAAACGTGTGAGCTTTTTTCGGTATCTCCTTCTGTTCTGTGATAACAGTTTTGCATTCGGAGCAGTGAGAACCCTCGGTCAGTCCTGTGTGCGTGCAGGTCGGGTCAACCGGCGCGTCGATAACGACAGTATGTTCCTTCATCGGGACATCCTTCTGCGCAACAAGCACTTCGCCGCACAAAGCACAGTGAGAGCCTTCTGTTTTGCCGACTGATATACAGGTCGGTTCTACTGCACTGTCAAGCGTAGGACGGTGATTTCCCTTTTCGATAACCTCCTGAGCCTTCAGTACCTCGCCGCAGACGGAGCAGTGAGAGCCTTCCGTAAGACCGGATTCTATGCAGGTAGCTTCAACAGCCGGGTCGATAACGGGAGTGTGATCTTTCTTCGAAACTTCTACCTGCGGAGTTATTATTTCGCCGCAGATGGAGCAGTGAGAGCCTTCAGTAAGACCTGTTTTCTGACAGGTAGGTTCAACAGCCTCGTCTTTGACGATATTATGAGTATGCTCTGTGACTGGCGGAACCTTCACCTGAGGAATTATGACCTCGCCGCAGACGGAGCAGTGAGAGCCTTCCGTAAGTCCTGTGCTTGTCAGTGTAGGTTCAACAGCCGGATCGACAACAACGGTATGTTCGCGCTTCGGTATCGTCTGCTGTTCGGTGATTATCTCACCGCAGACAGAGCAGTGAGAACCCTCTGTTTTTCCTTCTTCACTGCACGTAGCTTCAACAGCCGGGTCAACGACGATAACGTGAACGTGTTCGTCGGAGTCCGAATCGCTTTGCGTATTGTCGGAATCGCTGCTGACTGTGTTGTCCGAGGAGTCGGCAGAAGTATCGCTGTCGGTATCGGTAGGAGTTGAAATATCGGTTTCGGTCGAAATATCATTATCGGTACTGTCTGAGCCGGTATCTGTGGAAATGATATCGGAATGAGTATCGCTGTCCTTATCCGAGGTCTTCTCATTACCGTTATCTGTATCCGTGTCTTTTGCCGAATCCGTATCGCTGTCGTTATTTTTTCTTTCTCTGACAGTATATTTGACAACGCTTTCCGGATCGGATATAGGGTTCATATCAGCGTCGTACAGCTCGATGACCTTGAATTTTACAACGCCCAGCTGTGCAGACGCGCTGTTGTAAGAACGGAACATGAGCGCTGCGGCTTCTTGCTCTGTGCTGAAATCATAGCCGCCGTCACCAAAGAGAATGGAGCAGCGTTCCTTTGAAGCAAAAAAATTGGGGTATGGGTCTGTTTCCTGCTTTTCTATTATAAGGTAGCTTGAGCCGGGCATCATCTGTAAGCCGGTCTGCTCGTAATCGTATGATAAGAGGATACCGCCGATCTTCTGGCTGCTTTTTAATGAAACAACGACATCGCGCTCTTCACCGGAGTTTATCTTGATGTCAACTTCCTTTTCGTCGGAAGAGGAAGTCTGAGTATGTATCACAGCTGCGCTTTCAGTGTTCGGAGCAGCTGCATAAACGGAAAAAGGACAGCTGCAAAGCAAAGCCGCACAAATAAACGCTGCGGCTGCTTTTTTTACGTATTTTTTCATTGATGACCTCCTGAAATTATTGTATTTTACTGTGTGACATATTTATTATAATT
>CACYDO010000204.1 GCA_902773165.1 uncultured Ruminococcus sp.
AAAAGGACCGGTATATATAAACATGAAATTTTTAACGGAAATAATCTCACAATACAACGAATACAACGAGCTGAAAAATGCCGTTATCAAGGGCAGACCATCGGCGGCAACAGGACTTACAACAGTCCACAAGGCTAACGTGGTGACGGCGCTTTGCTCTCAGCTGAACAAAAAAGCGCTCCTGCTTGTCGGTGACGAGCAGGAAGGGCAGCAGCTTGCAAACAACATCGCTTCGATGGGACTGAGAACTCTCGTTTATCCTCTTCGCGACTTTAATTTCAGAGATGTTCACGGTCAGTCGCACGAATACGAGCACCAAAGACTGATGGTTCTCTCTTCCGTTTTAAAGGGAGATTTCGACGTTGTTATCGCGCCTGTTGACGCGGCGGCTCAGTTCACCATACCGCCGGAGGTTCTGCGCAGGTCGTCAATTCACATTCAAAGCGGCTCAGAATCAAGTCCGGAAGAGCTTGTGGCGTTTCTGAACGCTTCGGGCTACGAGCGCTGCGACGCCGTTGAAGGCGAAGGGCAGTATTCCGTGCGCGGCGGCATTCTCGATCTGTTTATGCCCGATGAAAAAGCGCCTATGCGTATAGAATTTTTCGGCGATGAGATCGACACGATCAACTATTTTGACGTTGACACGCAGCGCAGGACAGATTACATTGAGGAGATACATCTCTCCCCATCTACGGAAATGCTTGTTTCCGACAAGCAGGAGCTTGCTGAAAAAATACGCAAAAAAGCGCGTTCGCTCAGGAGCAAAAACACCGCTGCCGCAAGGCAGATACTTGCAGGCGAGGTCGAGCAGCTTGAAAACGGAAATCTGCCGGGCAGCATAGATAAATTCATGTCGCTGATATACGACAGGCAGACGTCTTTGTTCGATTATTTCGGTGCAGATACACTTATATTCGTTTCGGAACACACGAGAGTCAAGGAAAGAATGCACGGCTACACATGGCAGTCGAGCGAAGATCTCAAAGCATTTTTAGAGGAAGGAATTCTCTGCAAGGGACTTGACACATTTTTTGAGGGATACCCCGACATCTGCACAAGGCTGCTCAAAAACGGAGCTGTATACCTCGACAACTTCACAAGCGGTTCATACGACACTCCGCTTGCGGAGCTTGTAAATTTCTCAGTGCGTCATCTTTCGCTCTGGGGCGGCAGCGTAAAGCTGCTTGAAGAGGATATAGAGTCATATATTCGCGCAGGCTACACGACCGTTATTTTAGCCGGAACAGACCGCGCCGCCGTTTCGCTGAGGTCGGAGCTGACGGAAAAGGGATATTCCGTTGCAAAAACGGAAGAGGTTTCGTATCCGTCTCCCGGAATGCTCTTTGTTCTCCAGGGCGCGCTGAGCGCAGGAATTGAGTATTCTCAGCTGAAATTCGCGCTTATCTCTCAGGGGCATATCCGCTCGATGAGCAAGCGCAAAAAGGGCGTAAAGAACCGCTCTGTAAAGCAGATATCGGGTCTTGCGGAGCTTTCTGACGGCGACTACATCGTACACGCGACGCACGGAATAGGACGCTTCGGCGGAATTCACAAGCTTGAAGTCCGCGGAATCGTGAAGGACTACATAAAAATACTGTACGCAAAAAGCGATGTACTGTACGTTCCGGTAACGTCGCTCGATCTTGTTTCCAAATATATCGGCCCGAAGGAGGACGGCGCTGTCAAGCTCAGCCGTCTTGGCTCGGGCGACTGGACAAAAGCCACCAACCGCGTGCGCAAAGCTGTGCGCGATATGGCAGACGAGCTTATAAAGCTCTATTCCGAGCGCATGAAGGTTGAGGGTTACGCGTTTGCGCCCGACAACGAATGGCAGCGCGATTTTGAAGCTAAGTTTGAATATGACGAAACGGAAGATCAGCTGCGCTGTATCGACGAGATCAAGGGCGATATGGAGCGCGTTGTGCCGATGGAACGACTGCTTTGCGGCGACGTTGGATTCGGCAAAACTGAGGTCGCGCTTCGCGCGGCGTTTAAATGCGTAACGGAATCGAAGCAGTGTGTGCTGCTTGCCCCGACGACAATTCTTGCGTGGCAGCATTATCAGACTGCGCTGCGCAGATTTGACGGATTCCCCGTTAACATTGAGCTTCTGTCGCGTTTCCGCACGCCGAAGCAGCAGGCGGAGATACTGCGCAAGCTTCAAAGCGGCGAGATCGACTTTATCATCGGCACGCACAAGCTGCTGCAAAAGGACGTTAAGTACCGTGATCTCGGACTTGCGATCATCGACGAGGAACAGCGTTTCGGCGTAGCGCAAAAGGAGCATTTCAAAAAAATGTTCAATAATATAGATATCCTCACGCTGTCCGCAACGCCTATCCCCCGAACGCTCAACATGGCGATGAGCGGAATTCGCGATATGTCGGTACTTGAAGAAGCGCCGCTTGACAGAAAGCCTGTTCAGACGTATGTGCTGGAGCATGACGACGCCGTTATTGCAGAAGCTATCCGCAGAGAGCTAAGGCGAGGCGGTCAGGTCTTCTACCTGTACAACCGCGTTGAAACGATCACGGAAAAGGCAGCTCTTATTCAGCAGCAGATACCCGAAGCGCATATCGGCATAGGTCACGGAAAAATGTCGGAGCAGGAGCTTTCAGAGGTCTGGAGGCAAATGCTTGACGAGGAGATAAACGTGCTTGTCTGCACGACCATCATAGAAACTGGCGTTGATCTGCCGAACGCCAACACGCTTATTATAGAAAACGCTGACCGCATGGGACTTTCTCAGCTTCATCAGCTCAGAGGACGAGTAGGAAGATCTCCCCGTCGCGCATACGCATATTTTACATACGATCCGCGCAAGGTACTCAGCGATATTTCCGAAAAGCGCCTTACCGCCATCAGGGAATTTACAGAATTCGGTTCGGGCTTCAAGATCGCCATGCGGGATCTGGAGCTGCGCGGCGCAGGCAGCATTTTAGGCGGCGCTCAGCACGGTCACATTGAAGATGTCGGCTACGATATGTACATAAAGCTGCTCAACGAAGCTATCGCCGCAGCAAAGGGCGAAGAGCCGCCTGTACAGCCGGCAGAATGTCTGATAGATCTGCAAATCAGCGCACACATTCCCGAAAGCTACATTTCAAGCCTTAACCAGCGTCTTGATGCATACCGCCGCATTGCAGACATACGCAGCCGCGCGGACGCTTCCGACGTTATTGACGAGCTGCTTGATCGTTTCGGTGACATTCCGAAAGCGGTCATGGGGCTTATAGACGTGGCGCTCGTCCGCAACATGGCGGCGGCAGACGGAATTTCCGAGATCAAGCAGGACAACGGAAAGATACTGCTTTTCAGCGACAAGCTTGACACTCCGCAGATAGGAAAGCTTCTTGCAAAGAACAAGGGCAGAACGCGGCTGATGATGACGAAGAAGCCGCATATCGCTCTTACGATGAATAATGGCGACACGGTTTTGCAGACGCTGAAGGAAGCACTGTAACAGTTCCGATTGTAGTATATAGTAACGAATAAACAGTCTCCGCGTTTTGACATTAAAGAAAAAGACGCGGAGACCAATTTAAGTTTACATATAACTTTTTCGAAACAGTCTACTATTATTTTGTGTATGAAAAACCGCTCCGATTTCTCGGAGCGGTAAAAAGATGGCATTTTGGTGGGTGTGCCCCTTCCCACATTTCTTTTGACCCAAGGGGTGTGTAGCAGCACGATCTCTACTTCAAAATGCCTATTCTTATTCTATCTTAATTTTATCACAATTATTCCTTCTTGTAAAGAATTTTATTCTTCTTTTCAAGCTTAATCAGGTTTTTATCCCTTATGCGGTAAAATGTCATAACGGAGTTGAGATAATCTTCATGATCTGTAATCAAAATTAATTTAACAACCACATTTATATTTATGTTTGCAAGCTTTTTTATCATAAAAACAGTATTTTCATTTTTAGTATCCTTTAATATTATATCAGGATTTTCAACCGCTAAAACACCGAATTGTTCAAAAAGGGTGAAATCTTTTGGGTGTCTTTCTTGAATATGTCCAATTCGTTCATTTGTAATAATTATAGAATTGGTCTTAATCTTTCCAAATTCAATTTCAAGCGGCTGAGTATTTAGCTTTCCTAATAATATAAACTCAGCCATTTTACCACTCTCCGATATTATTATACCACTCTCAGCAGTAATTGCAACAGATTTTTCAGACCATAAGCATCTTTCTCCGGTCAATTGCTCTTAGCCTACCTTTTACCCTTACACATTAAGTGTAAAATGACAATTAGGATTTTACTTTGTCATGACGAATAAATAGTCTCCGCGTTTTAACATTAAAGAAAAAGACGCGGAGACCAATTTCAGTTTATATATAACTTAATCGGAACATACCCGGAGGCTCAGACGCATAATAATCTGTAATTTGCTAAAATTTCTACAAAAAAACTCCGTTTTATACACAAAATACTTATAGACAAATTTGTGAATAATGTGTATAATATAGGTTGAACGTTTTAATACCCTCGACTATGCTCGGGAAAGGAAGAAAAAA
>CACYDO010000205.1 GCA_902773165.1 uncultured Ruminococcus sp.
TAATTATTCCTCATCTTCGAGATCAAGCGTTGCGATGACCTCTTTAAGAGCGTTTGCCGACTGCAAAAGAGCTGCGGTCTCTTCGCCGTTAAGGCTGATCGGCACCTGCGTTTCAACGCCGTGTTTACCGACGATAGACGGCATACTGAGGGCAACGTCCTTGATA
Organism: uncultured Ruminococcus sp.; assembly: GCA_902773165.1. Lineage (GTDB taxonomy): Bacteria > Bacillota > Clostridia > Oscillospirales > Acutalibacteraceae > RUG592. The sequence goes on from CACYDO010000205.1 coordinate 167, forward strand.
CCGAACATACCCTGCTGCACCGTAGAAACAGGCAGAACCGATTTCTGGTCAAGAATGATCGCCTCGCAGATTCTGCGGACGGACATTGCGATTCCGTAGTACGTTGCCTTTTTCTTCTTTATGATCTCATACGCGCTGTTCTTTACGTCATCGGCTATGCGCTCCATTGCCTTTGTATGCTCGAAGTGACCGCGCATTTCGCAGAAGCGGTTGAGCGGAACTCCGGAGATATTCACGGAACTCCATGCGGCGATCTCGCTGTCGCCGTGTTCGCCGAGAATAAATGCATGAACGCTGCGGCTGTCTACGCCGAGATGTTCTCCGAGCTGATACTTCAATCTTGCGGAATCAAGAACCGTACCCGAGCCGAAAACGCGGTTTGTCGGCATTCCGCTGAGCTTTGCGGCTGCATATGTGAGAATATCTACCGGATTGGCAACGATAAGAAGAATGCCCTCGTACTTTCTCTTTTTTATCTCAGGAATGATCGACTTAAAGATCGCTACATTCTTTTTTACAAGATCAAGACGAGTTTCGCCGGGCTTCTGACCTGCGCCTGCCGTTACGATAACGATAGCCGCGTCGGCAATATCGTCGTAGCCGCCTGCGTAGATGTTCATCGGCTTTGCAAACGGCATTCCGTGGCTGATATCGAGAGCTTCGCCCTCCGCTCTGTCGCGGTCTGCGTCGATGAGTACCATTTCGGAGAACAATCCGCTTTCCATAAGCGCAAATGCCGAAGCAGCGCCCACGAAACCGCAGCCGATTATTGCAGCTTTTCTTACATTCGTTTCTATCATTTTATATCTGTCCCTTCTTTGTTATAGTGTACATAATAATTATAACAAATTTCTTACGTATTATCAACCATAACAGTGACTTTTCTTTATAATAAGGAGCTGATTACTTGCCTAACCGATTCACTCGCGATATTTCACTTAAAGGCGAGCGCGTGACATATATTCTTGAATATAAAAATATCAAAAACGTAAATATACACTGTACTCCACAAAAGGGGCTGTACATATCCGCACCGTTTCACGCCGATCTTGAACGTATCGACAATTATCTGAAGGAAAACAGCGATCGAATATTAGACGCAGTTCACCGCGCGAAATTGTCTTCAAAGCGAAAAAACACGCCGCGCAGCGAACAGCGCAAGCTCGTTATTTCCGGAAGAACAGTCAGCTACGAGCTTAACTATAAGGACGTCAAGCGCATTAACCTTTCGGTGAGTCCTCAAAAAGGCGTAAGGATCTCCGCGCCGCACTGCGTAAAAGTCAAGGATATTGAGAAATTTATGATCGGCAACTCCGATTTTATTATCAAGGCGCTTGAAAAATACGAGAAGCAGTCGGAAACGCTTCCTGCGCCGAAAAAATATTGCAGCGGCGAGTACATTTATTTTCTCGGAAAACGCAGAAATATTAAGATAACGCAGGACGAAAGCAATCATGCCGAGATCATCGGCGAAACATTCAGGATATTCGTCAGCGACCCGGAAAACTACGCTTTAAAAAGCGCGATAGTGGACGCATTTTTGAAGAACAGCTCCGCGCAGGTGATAATCCCCATGTGCAAAAAGCTGTATCCGAAATTCAAAGCTGAGGGGATTGAATTTCCGGAGGAGATACGCTTCCGCAAGATGATCTCCTGCTGGGGTAATTGCCGCCCTGCACGTTCTATACTCACATTCAGCACACATCTTGTGCAGCTGCCCGAAAAATGTATAGAACAGGTCATCTGCCATGAGTTTACGCATTTTCTTCACGCCGATCACTCAAAAGCTTTCTACGCGCAGCTTGCACAATTCATGCCCGATTGGAAAAAATACGATACAATGACGAAAAAGCTTCAAAATGAGATAATAATAAGATAATAAAAAAACGTGCAGCACTTATCGCCGCACGTTTTTATTATGTATCAGAATGCATTTTTTATATAATCAATTTTCACAAGAGAATTATCCTCGCTGACAATAACCTGTGCGCAGTCGATCCTCGGCTGCTTTTTTGTCGGATACTTCATCAGATAAGTCTCCACTGTTTTGGAAAACCGGCGTATTTTCGCCCGGGTAATGCTTTCAAATCCGCTCACCATAGAATTTGCTGTCCTCGTTTTTACCTCGACAAAAATTATGCGCACCTCGTTTTCGGCAATAATATCTATCTCACCGTAACGGCTGCTGAAATTCACAGACTTTATTTTGCAGCCGTGCTTTTCAAGATAATCGCAGACATAGCGTTCTCCTGCCTTGCCGCGTTCGCTGATATCATGCTTTCTGTCAGTGGTCATAATTACTCATCCTGCTTTTCCTGCATTTTTTTGTGGAGCTTTTTAAGAAAACTCGGACGATGTATCGGCGTTTCGCCGTATTCCAGTATAGCGGCTGTATGCAGCGCCGTTCCGTAGCCCTTATGCTTTTCAAAGCCGTACTCTGGATATTTTTCGGCGTATTCGAGCATAAGACGATCTCTGCTGACCTTCGCAAGAATAGACGCTGCCGCTATTGACATAGCTTTTGCGTCGCCTTTTACAATCTCTTCGCATGGAATTTTAAGAGAGGGCTTTTTGTTTCCGTCGATCAGCGCGTAATCTGCGGGTACGCTGAGCGATTCCACCGCGCGCTTCATCGCAAGCATAGCGGCATTGAGAATATTTATCTCCTCTATCTCCTCCACGCTGGCCCACGCCACGGAGTAAGCGACTGCCTCCTGCTTTATCACATCGAAAAGCATTTCGCGCTTTTTTTCGGTGAGCTTTTTGGAATCGTTAACTCCTTCTATTATCTTGCCCGGAGGAAGAATAACGGCAGCCGCGCAGACGGGCCCTGCAAGCGGTCCTCTTCCTGCTTCATCAACGCCGCAGACAGATTTGTAGCCCTCTGCCAGAGCTTTTTTTTCATATTCGAGCCAATCCTGCTCGTTAAGCGTTTTCATCTGATTTTTGTTCCTCTCTGTTATTGCAGCTTTCAAGAGTAATGCGCCCAAGCTTTGCGCTGCGGAATTCGTCCAATATCATAACGGCGGCGCGCTCTGTATCTGGTTCTCCTCCGGAAACGAGCATTCCTCGCTTTTTAGCGATAACGCCAAGAAGCTCATAGGCAGCATTGTCGGCAATGTCCTCATCCGAAAGGGAAAAACGATCCTTAAACATTGTGAGATCACAGCTGCGCAAAAATTCAAGCAAACGCAGCGCAAGCTGCTCAGTATCGGTAACGTCATCTTTAACCGCGCCCGTAAACGCAAGCTTTTCGCCCACAGACTGATCGTCAAAGCGCGGCCACAGCACACCGGGGGTATCGAGCAGATCAATACTAACGCCGCCGCTTGTCAGCGTAAACCACTGATTTCCGCGTGTAACGCCGGGTCGGTCTTCTGTTTTCGCCTTAGATGTCTTTGAAATTCTGTTTATGAACGTAGATTTTCCGACATTCGGTATACCCACGACCATCACGCGCAGCGATCGGTTGACCATGCCCTTTGCAGCCCACGCTTCGATTTTATCCGATAGTACATCGCGCACAGCGCCGACAAAATTGTTTATGCCGCTGCCTGTTTTGCAGTTTAATTCAATTGCGCGTATTCCCTGAGCGCGAAAATACGCTGTCCAGCGTTTTGTTTCTCTCGGGTCTGCGAGGTCGCATTTATTCATAAGGATAACGCGCGGCTTTTTACCGATCAAAGAATCAAGATCGGGGTTGCGGCTTGCAAGCGGAACTCTTGCGTCAATGATCTCCGCAACTGCGTCTACAAGCTTCAAGTCGGCTTCGATCTTACGCTTTGTCCTCGTCATATGACCGGGAAACCACTGAATATACTGTGAATTTTCGCTTTTACCGGTATACTCCACAGGCTTTCGGTCACGGCGTTCCTTTCGCGCCTGTGCATGCTGAGCTTTTATCGCAGAAGGCTTTTTTTGTTCCGAGCTGCGTGAATAGTCCTGTTTGCCTCCGCGTTTTTGCGCATATCTTTCGCGCTTTCCCTTTATCGCGCCTTTTTTATTATTTTTCATTATAGCACCTTTACACTTATACCCCAATGTCCGTGTATTCATAATACACGTCTAACCATAAAATTAGTAAAAAAAGTCTGCCGCAAAAAAACGCATTCGGCGGCAGACGAAAAATCTTTAATTGTGTCGTTTACTCGACCTTACCGAACTCGTCAAACGGATATATTCTGAACTGAACCTTGCCGATAATAGCGTCGTTATCAATAAGACCTACCTCCGTAAAGCGGCTGTCTTTGGATATGGGGCGGTTATCACCCAAAACGAAAACAGTTCCTTCCTCAACCTCAACGGGGAAGTCTGCGTCGCCGATCTGAGTCGTTTTTCCGTTGATATAAGGCTCGTCGATAACGATACCGTCTACTGTTACCTCGCCTGTTTCGGAATTGATATCAACTGTCTGACCGCCAACAGCGATAACTCTTTTTACAAGAGCCTTATCAAGCTCCGCGCCGTGACTGATAACTACGATATCGCCCACCTGCGGCTCGTAATTCAGACCTGTAACGATAATTTTATTTTTATCCTGCAGGGTCTGGAGCATAGAGTCGCCGTCTACGTCCACAAGGCGGAAGCAGAACGTCATTACAAGCACTACAACGATCAGCGCGAACAAAAATGCCGAGGCCCAATCGAAGATACCCGTAACAAAGCTTGACGCACCGTCCTTTTTTGGCGTCTGCTTACGGCTTTTTTTCTTTCTGGTCTTTTTTGAATCCGTTGCTTCTTCCTCAGAAAGTCTTACATCTACCGGCTCGTCATTCGAATTTACCGTAGCAAGATCGGGCACGGCGTTTTTTTTCGTCTGATTATCCGTATTTTTCGGGTTTTCTACTTTATCAAAAATCTGTGTATCCATATCTAATACCACCTTGATTATTATGATTATTCTGCTATTGCATTATAACTTCGTATTTACACAAATCCGATTTCTGCGTTTTATGGCTCGTTACAGAAAATCTCATTCATAAAATAGAGAAAAAGGAACGACGCGAAATCGCCGCTCCTCGTTTTCATTGGAACTGTAAAGAAATAAATTTTCAATTTATGCTCAGGATAATTTGTTCTGCACAAGGCAAATTTTCGCAGGAATACTGACGGTATTTCAAGAAAATTTAACGCAGTGCAGGGCGAATCAGACGAGCAGAAATGAAAAGTTATTGATGAACAGTTACTTAGCCCTTAACGATCTTTTCCTTGACCTTAGCAGCCTTACCCACTCTGTCACGCAGATAGTAGAGCTTTGCTCTTCTCACCTTACCGCGTCTTACTACCTTAACGTCCTTTACGTTCGGGCAGTGAAGGGGGAACACTCTCTCAACGCCAACACCGTATGCAACGCGTCTTACAGTAAATGTTTCGGAAACGCCGCTTGATCTCTTTGCGATGACAGTACCCTCGAACATCTGGATTCTCTCTCTGTCACCCTCGCGAATGTTAACGCTTACTCTTACAGTGTCGCCAACGTGGAAA
>CACYDO010000206.1 GCA_902773165.1 uncultured Ruminococcus sp.
GACGACTTATTGCCGCGTCTGCCACTTTTGCAGTGCGTATGTTCTCAGGGCGGTGGCCCGGCCCGCCGGGATTATTGACAATTCGGTATGTATTGTGTTATTCTAAACATGTACTTAATTTTTGTCAGGAGGAAATGTATGAAGAAAATAAGAAGGCTTCTGTCTTTGATGACGGCGTTTGTTATCGCGGCAGGCAGCATTAGCGCAGCGTTTACCACCGCAAATGCTGCCGAAATTGACGATCAGCCGTCACAAACGCAGGACAGAACGATGTATTACGTTAAGGACTATACGCTCACGGGGAATTATATTGTCGATTACCTCAACGTTGCGCGTGCTCAGATGGGTAAAACGAAATCTCAGCTGCATTACACCGAATCGTGGTGTGCAAATTTCGCAAACGACTGCGCGCGCCTTACAGGTATGCCTGACAATATCATTCCGTATAACTACGGTATGAGAGCAAGCTGCGCTTATATGTACGAGTATATGCTCGATTACTGCAATGCCCGTATTATCGACCGCGCAGAGGATACTCAGCCCGGCGACCTCGTATTTTACTATTGCCCGGCAGCAGGATTCTTTCTGCACGTCGGTATCATTGAAAATTCCGACTACTTCATCGAGGGCAACAGGAAGTATTACGACAGCGAACCTGAAAGAAAGGTGTGCCACCTTTCCTTTAATTATAATTACAAATGCTACGTTCACCCAACGGGTATAAACGATTACGAATCCGGTCACGTTGAGCGCATATATGTAAGACCAAATTACGGTGTTCAAGCGCCTAAGATGTTTGAGAGCAAAATTCCCGATGATTACGCTCTTCCCGAAAAAACGCTTGAATACGACGGCAGCTCCGTTTTTTACGGCAGGGGCGTCGCATGGGTACAGGCTGTTCTCGGTCAGGCAGGCTTCCTGAATAAGATCGACGCACGCTACGACGAGGAGACAAGGAACGCTGTAAACGCTTTTTTCCGTTCTAAAGGTCTTCCCGAAACAGGTATAGTTGATGATAATGCCGCTAAGCTTTTGCAGGAGGAATGGGAGCTCCTTAAAAATCCGCAGATAAACAACGCAAAAATAAACCAGTCTCGTTTTCATTACTATAATGATACAGTTTCATTCACGGCGGATATAAAACGTGCCGATAAATCTGAGCTTGTCGTAAAATCCAGCGAGAACGAGCTTTTCCGCAAAGAAGGTTCTTCCGTTTCTGTTCCTGCCGAGGATTTTAAACCGGGAGAATACACGGCGTATTTCGAAGCAAAGAATGAGTACTCAACAGTTACATCAGACATAATGAGCTTTACCGTAGAAAGTTTCGAGCCTGGCGAACCGCATTTTAAAGGCACTGACGCAGATACATACAGTACGGCGGTGTTTACCTGGAAAACAGCTGACAAAGCCGAAAGCTACACTATAAAGATCAGCGATGAAAACTCCGGAGAAGAATACATAACGAAAAGCGGCATTGAAGACCGTCGATTTGCCATAAAACTTCCGGAAGGAAAATACACAGCTGATATTACATCTGTCAATAAAATAGCTTCCACTAAGGGAAACGCAGTTTCATTCACTGTTAACGAAGGAAAGCCCTCCGATCTCGGAGAAAGCTTTTATGCGCAGATGAAGATTAACCAAAACAATACGTCTATCGGGATCAAGAAAATTGCGCCGATCGTAATTGACGGCTCTCAGGGCGGTACTGTCTGGTACTTTACCCGTCAGGAAAACGGTTCTTACATCATCAAGGAATGCGAAGACGGAAGAGTGCTTACACTGTTAAAGGACGGTTCGGCAGAGGTGCGCGAAGCTAACGGTTCAGCCGAACAGCAATGGTATATCGGCATTAACGGAAAGGGGCAAATGCTTATTCCCTTCTCCGACGAAAGCAAAATTCTGCGCTGCACAAAGGACGGAGTTTACTGCGCTGTTTCAGACGGCAGTGTGGGAGAAGAAATTTCTATTGTGGAAGTAAACGCAGTACACGACTATCACATAACCAGCTACACTGAGGAACAGGGCGGCACGATCGAAAGAGTAGTTTACGAGTGCAGCATATGCGGCGATGTTCATGAAAAGAGATCAGGCAACGATCTTCCCGACACGCCTGATTCACCCGATACAGCAGATACGGCGGATTCTGCCGACGCTGCTTCACACGGTAACAAATCGGATATTGACCCAATTGACAAGATAATCATTCTTGGCGATGTTGACAGGGACAGAGTTTTAACAATAGACGATTCATTTAAGATCCTGAGATTTACAGTTGGTCTGGAGGAACTTAACTATCGTCAGCAGATCATAGCCGACGTTAATGCAGACGATACTGTAGATACAGCCGACGTAATGCTTATTGCAAGGTATGTTCTCAAGCTTCCTCAGCGCTCACAAACAGGAGACACTGTGATAATTGCCGCGGAATAAATCTGCATAAATATGAACATGAACAGGGCAGGGAGACGTTTCCTCTGCCCTGTTCCTTTTTGATTTTTAAAAATGCCGAATGAGTATTTATGAGTATTTAAGAGTTTAAAAGAGATTGCAAGAGATTTTTATGAAGTAATTTAAATTTTTCAAAAAATGTGTTGACAATCGGCGTTCCATGTGTTATCATAAGTAGGCATTAGCGCAGACGAAAGAGTTCTGCGCAGGACTAACAATATGTTCAGGAGGAAGAAGAATATGTCAACTTATATGGCTAAAAAAGGCGAAGTTGAGCGCAAGTGGTATGTAATTGATGCAGCCGGCAAGCCGCTCGGCCGTGTAGCCGCACAGGCAGCGGTTCTGCTCAGAGGCAAGCACAAGCCTACTTACACACCGCACGTTGACTGCGGCGACCATGTGATCATTGTAAACTGCGGCAAGGTGCTGCTCACGGGCAGCAAGCTCACCCAGAAGAAGTGGCAGCGTCACACCGGTTATGTGGGTCACCTCATGGAAACTCGCTATGATATACTCATGGCTACAAAGCCCACAAAGGCAATGGAGCTTGCAGTTAAGGGCATGATCCCCAATAATTCCATCGGCAGAGATGCACTGCTCA
>CACYDO010000207.1 GCA_902773165.1 uncultured Ruminococcus sp.
AGTATGGTCAAAGTGGTTTGAGCGCCACAAGCAGCATAACGAAGTGTGTAAACAGAAGCAGACTGCAAGTTGATATGCAGAAAAATATATTCTTCATTTTTCGGAGAAATACCGTTAAAAATCAGACTGAAATCAAAATAAATGCAAGTTTTAAAAAAAATCCTGCAAAAAATTCGGAAAAATCTAAATAAATTTACGTATTTTTAGGGAATACATATTGATTTGAGAGGCGGAATGTAGTATAATATAACCCGTGAGATTGTAGGTTGTTTCACAAATTCAAATTAGAGGTGTTTTACATGGGCATTAAGATAGGTATTTACGGCTACGGCAATCTCGGCAGAGGCGTTGAACAGGCTGTAAGAAAAAATAAGGATACCGAGCTTGTCGCTGTTTTTTCCAGACGCGACCCGTCTTCGGTGAAGCTTGCGACCGAGGGAGTGCCGGTAGTTGCGGCGAGCAACGCGGCTTCATATAAGGATAAGATCGACGTTATGATCATCTGCGGCGGCAGCGCGACCGATCTGCCCGAGATGACACCTGCACTTGTAAAGGATTTTAACGTTATTGACAGCTTCGATACGCACGCAAATATTCCCGTTCATTTTGCAAATGTCGATAAAGCTGCAAAGGAATCGGGCAAGATCGGTATTATCTCTGTTGGCTGGGATCCGGGAATGTTCTCCCTTGCAAGACTGTACAGCAACTGCATTCTTACCGAAGGTGAAGACTACACATTCTGGGGCAAAGGCGTAAGTCAGGGTCACTCCGACGCAGTTCGCCGCATTGAAGGCGTTGCAGACGCAAGACAGTACACCGTACCCGTTCCCGAAGCGCTCGAGGCAGTAAGAGCAGGTAAGAATCCTCAGCTTACTACGCGCCAGAAGCACACAAGAGTTTGCTATGTCGTAGCAAAGGAAGGCGCTGATAAGGCTAAGATCGAGGAAGAAATCAAGACTATGCCGAATTACTTTGCGGATTACGATACTACCGTAAACTTCATCACAGCAGAGGAAATGAAGCGCGATCACAGCGGACTTCCGCACGGCGGCGTTGTTATCAGAAGCGGTAAAACGGGCGCTGACGACGAGCATAACCACGTTATCGAGTACAGCCTTAAGCTTGATTCCAACCCTGAGTTTACTGCAAGCGTTCTTGTTGCATTTGCAAGAGCTGCCGCAAGGCTGAACGCAGAGGGCGCAAGCGGCTGCAAGACTGTTTTTGATATTGCACCGGCTTACCTCAGCGCACAGTCACATGACGAGATCATCGCTCATATGCTTTGATCGGCGATAATTGGCGATTTAAATTTTAATGCTTTATATATGCAGCGGCGGCATTGTCTCCGCTGCATTTGCGTATAATATATCGTATATACTATAATGAAAATACAGCGATTATGAAAATACAGCGATTATATAGAGTAATTATATAGGAGATAGTTATGGGAAGCGCTTGGGGTCACTTTAAAATAATAACTCGTCATCGTCATATGGTGATAAGGCACTGCAAAAAAGCAGGAATATTATGGCAGGGGCTTTTTCACGATCTGTCCAAATATTCTCCTACGGAATTTATCCCCGGAGCGAAATACTACCAAGGCACACGAAGTCCGAATGAAGCCGAGCGTGAGGAATACGGTTACTCCGTTGCGTGGATGCACCACAAGGGCAGAAACAAGCACCATTTTGAGTATTGGACGGATTATAACCCGAAGACGAAAAGGATGGAGGGCGTAAAAATGCCCGTGCGTTACGTCAAGGAGATGTTATGCGACAGAGTTGCAGCAAGCAAGATATATCTTGGCGACGCTTACACAGATGACGCGCCGCTGAATTATTTCCTCAAGGGAAGGGCAACGCGCATGATACACCCTGAAACAGCAGACCTTCTTGAAAAGCTGCTTAGAATGCTCAGTGAAAAAGGGGAGGACGAAACGTTTAGATATATGCGTACTCTGAATGATTACTAATGTTCGTTCGGGAGTACCGTAACTGTGAATTTTCCGTTACGCAGCATTCACACTTTTTGCGTTTGGGATTATAATGTACTAAGAAACAAAATCCAAAGCGCTGTGTGAGGTGGTCGTATGTGCGGCAGAAATTGCGTTTCCAAATGTGTTCGTGCGTTTGGACTGGGCATTATGCTCTCTTCATTTTGCAGCAGAGGTATTGCTCTGTTTTTGGTGGGAGCGGCAGTCGTGATACTTTCTTTTGCCCTGCGCGTGCGCTGACCGCGGGAGGGAATGCTTATGAAATTCATCGTTATTGACAATCCGCGTTTCTGGGGTGTTATTCTCAGACGAATGTTCAAGATCAAAAAGGTGAAGGAAGACGCGGTCTGACCGCTAAGAGGGGGCGTATGCTCCCTTTTTTGTTTATTACGGTTTATGCGTTTTTCGTGATCGTCTTATTTTTTATTAAGCTTTATATGTATGGGGTGAGATTTCGTTTTATTGCTGGTAGAATAGATTTTATGTATGCTGAATGCTGCTGTATTGGAAAACACGGAAAATTGCGCACAGTGATCATTAATGCGGCAATTAAATAATCCAATTAAACATTATTGTAAAACGTTATGAGAAGCTTTGCCGGGGTGCAGATTGGGTGGCGAAATCGAGGAGTAGTTTATTCACGATTATTTAGATGGCGAAGTAATAAAAGAAAATCATAACACTCTCCCGGAATTAAGCCGCGTTTTAGTTCATATATATGAGATGAATTTATTTAAGGCAATACCGCACAGAGATTGTGCCGAATATGCGCAGTAGATTTTTTCGTCAGAGTGCATAAAGGAACCGCAGGAATACTGACGTATTTCAAGGTTGCTTTGTGTACTATGACGGA
>CACYDO010000208.1 GCA_902773165.1 uncultured Ruminococcus sp.
AAAAATATTATTCTTTATTGTCTTTTCTGTATTTTTGAGATAAATAAAATAACGTCTCAATCTGAACCAGAAATGTACAGGTTTGACTGTGTCGTTTGTATCTGACAGAGCAGGCTTTCTGATTTATCACGCCACAAGTGTATTTTAATTTACACACCCAATATTTTTTCTTATTCCCATCTAGACTGACATATCGGTAAATATTTATATGATACTGCCCTGACCGGTGAAGTGCGACTCCCGCAGTACAGACAAATTCATCTTTATAATGTTCTGAACGATATACTCAACGATCTAATTGACAAAATATTTCTGCCTGCTGTCAAGGATAACATCGTTCAGGTACTCCGAAAAGGCATCATTTGAGGCTTTAATATCTATCCAAAATGACATTATTGCACTGAATTACAAAAAATGATATAATAAATATATAAAGTCCTGTCTTAAAGGAGGCTTAGTAATGAAAACCGTATTTGTTTCAAGCACATTCAGAGATATGCAGTCCGAGCGTGACGCTATCCGCGAAATCACTGCTCCGCTTCTCAATGCGGAAGCCCGTGCCTATGGGGATGAGATTGACTTTTGTGACCTCCGTTGGGGCATTAACACGGCACAATTAGAGACTGACGCAGGCTTCCGCAAGGTTTTAGAGGTATGTCTGGATGAAATAGACCGCTGTAAGCCGCCTATGATCGTTCTACTTGGCTACCGCTACGGCTGGATTCCGGACAAGTCTCTAATCGAAGATGTTGCCACCCGCAAGAACAGGCAGCTCGAATCCAAGAGTCTGCAGAAAATGCAACTTGAAGATCTCGAGATGAGCGTTACTGCTCTCGAAATAGAGTATGGCTCTTTACGTGACATTGAGTGCTTTTCCAACACTCTTTTCTATTTCCGCGAGATTGAGGGCGACGCTCCCGTTGATTACCAGTCCGAAGACAAAGAACATGCTGCAAAAATCAAAGCACTGAAAGATCGCATCCGTGCTATTGGTGGAGAGAGGATTAAAACATATATCCTGCGCTGGAACGGCTCCGGCTTTGACGGAGTTGATGATTTTGCACGCACACTTGCAAACGATATCAAGACCATGCTCCAGCCGCAGTGGGAACTGTACAAAAACCTAACTATTTTTGAGCGTGAACGTTGCATACATCAAACCTTTGTCGAAGAAAAAGCCGCTATATTCCGTGCTCGTCAGGTGGATGCCGAAAAGCTTTACAGTGGTATCAATGATGATCCTGTTACAATTATCAAAGGCGAGGTTGGCAGCGGCAAAAGTACCCTTTTCTGTCATCTTGTACAGCGTTTTCAGGAGAAAAGTGATTGGGTTGTTCTGCCCTTCATTTCCGGTCTGACAAGTAGCAGCAACGATGCCTATGATATTATTAAAAACATCGTCTATTTCATTGAAGAAAAACTACACATCGATCATTACAAGGGAGAAACAGACCAGACCTGTCAATCCGTCATTCACAGCATTGACGAATGGCGCGATCGCCTTGCAGAAATGTGTGCAGGCTATACTGCTGACGGCAGAAAGCTGCTGATTATGCTCGATGCTGCCGACCAGCTCACCCAGAGCGAAGTACGGGATAGTCTCTTTTTTATCCCGATGAACACAGGCAAAAACATTCATTTTGCCATGACCTGTACCCAGGATTTCAAAACCCTTGGTCGGGATTTTTACACACTTAAACCTATTGACAACACCGGTAAGCTTGATGTTATTTCTGGCACCCTCTCCCGCACCGGCCGTGAACTGTCAAAGCCTGTTGTTGAAAAAATGATTAGTCTGAAAAGCTCAGGTAACCCACTGTATCTGTCCCTTCTCGTTCAGCGCCTGCTGATGATGAACAGTGCTGACTTTGCCGATATCCGCTCCCGCGGTGATGGAATATCGGCAATTGAGTCACACCAGATCGAGCTTATCACAAAGAACTGCCCCGACAATCTTGACGAAATGAGCTCTGCCCTTCTCACTGAGGCCGGAAACCGTATTAACCCCGATCTCGTTTCAAAAGCCGGTCAGCTTCTTGCCGTTTCCCGTGCTGGTCTGCGTTCCCATGATTTGTCCGTTATGCTTGGTGAGGACTGGACAGAGATCGATTTTGCACATTTTATCAGTTACATGAACGATTGCTTCATGCAGCGGGATGACGGACGGTTCGATTTTTCCCACAAGAGCATTCGCACAGGTTTTCTCAAGCTTTGCTCGGATGTTGACAGGATCAACAGACAGATCCTTACATATTTTAAAAACTTGCCTGATGATGATCCGGTCAGAGTGAGCGAAATCATCTATCACGCTATAAAAGGAGATGATAAGGACTTTTTTGTTAATTATATAATAATACACTACAACGAGGAAAATACTTACATGATTCTTCAAACAGCTCTTGATACATACGAAAAATGTATGTCTGACGGTGGGGAGTGGTTTGTTTCTGTTCTGCATTGGGCGGAAAACTTTTTAATAAAGAGCGAATACGGTCTTTTATCATGCTTTGTCAGTTTTAAACTTTTTGACTTCTTTAAAGGCTCACAGCAGGAGCTTGAGATATTGCTGTTTATTTTAAGAGAAAATATTGCATTCACTGAAAAATTGAACACAGTATCTAATAATGAAAAAGTGATGTCAAGTCTTTACGCAAGTTATTATAGAATTGCAGATATTTTCGAGCAAATCAATGGAAATGTAAACCTTGAATCAGCATTTAAATATTTTATAAAATGTCTTGAAATCAGTAAACAACTAACTGCGGTCTCAGGTGTGGAAAAAGACTATGTTTATTTATTATCAAGCTATGATAGAATAGGCGGTATTTATGAAATACTTGGTGGGCGCAAAAATATTGAACATGCCTTAGAAATGTATAACAAATTACTGGAGATAAGTGAGCAGCTTGCCGCTGAACAGAGCACAACAGATAGAAAAAGACATCTGTCATTAAGTTACAACAAAATAGCTAACATATATAGGCAGCTTGACGGACAAGAGAATATTTTATGCGCACTCCAGTTATATATCAAGGCGATTTCAATTAGCGAAGAACTTGTTAATGAACTTCAAACAGCAGAACTCAGAAGAGAACTATCAATTAACTATTCAATGATTGCTGATATTTATGCCGAACTTGGGGGGCTTCAAAATCTTAAATGCGCATTCACCTTGTATAATAAAGTTATAGAAATACATGAGCAACTTGCCGTTGAACTGGGTACAGTTCAGAGTAGAAATGATTTAGCAGTAAGTTATGAAAGGTTAGCAAGAATGTATTTCATGTTGGGCGGAACCCATAATTTAAAAAGTGCTTTCATACTTTATAAAAAGTATCTTAGTATAAGTAAACAACTGTTTGAAGAACTTGGTACGGCGAAAAGCAAAATGGCTTTGTCAATAGGCTATGAAAATGTTGGTGGAATATACGAACGTTTCGGAAGTCAAAGAGACCTTGAACAAGCATTAGAATTATACAAAAAAGATCTTGAACTCAGTAAAGAGCTTGCCAAAGAACTTGATACTGATGAAAGTAAGATAGAACTGTCAACGAGCTATGAAAGGGTTGCCGGAATATATCTTAAGCTTGAAGGGAATGAAAACTTAAAAAGGGCACTAAAACTCTATAACATTGCAATTGAACTGCGTAAAAAGCTTGCAGCTAAAATGAATTTGGCATTTATCAGAAGGAATCTTGCCATAAACTATGCACGGGTTGCTAATATTTATTTTTTATTTGGCGGGCAGGAGAATATTACAAAATCACTAAATCTATATGATAAAACAATCAAACTTCAAAAACAGCTTGTTACTGAGCTTGATACTGCACAGAGCAGGAGAGATCTGTCAGTAAGCTACAATAGACTTGCCGTTTTATACGAGATGCTTGGAGGGAATGCTAATCTTGGACATGCACTTGAACTTTATAAAAATGATCTTGAGCTCTGCGAAAAACTTGCCGAAGAACTCTCTACAATTGATGCCTACGATGACCTTGCTGTCAGTTTGTTTAGAATAGCTATGCATGAAATGACACCGATGAATAACAAAAAGGTGCTGCTGAAGCGAGCCTATAAAATTGCAGAAATGCTTCTTGATGCAACACACATGGACAAGTATCAGGAGTTAGTAGATGTGTTTACCGCAGAGCTGCAAAAGCTCTGATACCGCCTCGCAAAGCTGACGATCTCTCCTAAAGCAGTTAAGCCAGGCACAACAAGGGGCGGTGGTTAAATTCCACATGCCCCTTTTTTCCCTCGCTTATAAAACGAGGTGGTTAATTCCGGCGAGGTGTGCATCCCCAAAAAGTTATGCAGCTCTAAACACAAATTTGAAAGAGATAAGTTTACGGACTACTTTTTTGCACCATTCATTTATGCCTTAACGGAGAGACGAACTTATATAAACATGTGGGGTTTCCGCTATAT
>CACYDO010000209.1 GCA_902773165.1 uncultured Ruminococcus sp.
CTTGCCGCCGGAGGCACGCCTTGCCCTTTTAGGGGTGAATTCCGAAAATAGTCCGGTGGACTGTTTTCGGAAGAGGGGCATTTTGGCAGAAAATGCCCCTAAGTTGGGCATAAGACAAGCTATCCTCGCTGCTCCAAGGCGACACAATAATTTTATGTTCATGGATTATTTACTCGTTCAAAAGCCCTGAATTCGTAATGCGTAATTGTGTTGTTCACTATAAATAATAAAATATAAAAACGGGTACGCAGTGAAATGTAAGCTGCGTACCCGTAATTTGTTGTTACAAAGATGTCCTATATCGTCTGACCGCCGGAGAGATTGATATTTTCTCCCGTAACGAACGCTGCCTCTTCCGAGCAAAGGTAGTCAAGGCAAGCGCCGATCTGTTCGGGTGTAATACACTCCTTTTTCGGCTGAATGCTTTTGTTAAGCTCCTTTATGTGCGGCGAAACGGTATCCCAGAAGCGCGTATCCATCATTGCAGGCGCAATGCCGTTTACCGTAACGTTTTTGCCGAAATATTCGACTGCATAGCTTTTAATCAGTCCCACCAGCGCATATTTCACCGCTGTATACTCCGTCATGTACTTCGGCGGCGTGCCGATCGTGCAGGAGGAAGTCATGAGAACGACGCGTCCGAATTTCTGCTTTTTCATTTTAGGAAGCAGATATTTGAGTGCGGAAGCCGCCGACGTCACCTGAATGGCGAAATTCTCGTTAAGGCGCTGTGCGGAAAAATTCGCTGCTTTGTCGTAGACTAATCCGCCTGCGGCGAAATGAAGAAAATGCGTAACGGGTTCGCCGCTTTCGCATATTTCGCTGACCTTCTGTTCAACTGCGGCAGAATCTCTCAGATCGCATACCACGGGGGCAAGTCGGATATTTTTTAATTCCATTTCCGAAAATCGTTCCGGAGAGGAATGACAGAAAGCGATAACGCGGATATTTTCGCCGCGGCTATCGAGATGTTTTATATAAGAAACGGCTGTATCGGAGGAAGCTCCGAAAATAAGATAAGTTTTCTGCATTATTTCTCTCCTTACTCGGTAAATCCCACGGTAATCTTTCCTTTTACGACCTTTTCGCCCTTCTGGTTCGTGATAACAGCCTTAATGCGAGCGGTTCTTGTTGCTTCGGTAACTTCGGACACCTTGCCTGTTATAGTCAGCGTATCGCCGATATAAACGGGTTTGTGGAAGGACGAGCTGCATTCAAGCAGCAAGCAGTGTTCTCCGGGGAGATACATTCCTGCAAGCGCAGAAAAGAATGACGCACTCAACATACCGTAGACTATCCTGTCATTAAAGCCGCGCTGTTTTGCGTAATCTGCGTCCATATGCATCGGATTGCGGTCTGAGGAAAGCTCGGTAAAGCGGTTGTGCATTTCCTCTGTTACAGTAACGGAAAAGCTCTCCGTAAGACCGACTGTCATTTGTTCAAACGTATAGTTATTCATGTTGCTGCACTCCTTATATTTTTATGTGTTATCTGTGTTATCTCTGTCTATCGAACCGGATTTTTTGATATGAGTACCGATAATCTCGGAAACGTCGCTTATCGCGATAAAAGCGGAAGCGTCGATGCTGTTGATGATATCTTTAAGCTCATGTATTTCAAAGCGGGTAAGCACGCAGTAAAGAATTACCTTCTTTCCGCTGACAAGACCTTCGCCCTCCATGATAGTAACTGTTCTGCCGAGGCGTTTAAATATCTGCCGTGAAATCTCCTTGGAATCGTTAGTAATAATCATAGCGGCTTTTGTTTGTTCCATGCCGTTTTCGACGATATCGAGGACTTTTGATGTAATAAAGTACGTCAGCAGGCTGTACATAGCCCTGTCAAAGCCAAACAAGAATCCTGCTATGATAAAAATGAAGATGTTAAAGACGAGGACGACCTTACCCACGGGGAATTTATATTTCTTGTTCAGGAGAATTGCGACTGTTTCCGTACCGTCCAGGCAGCCGCCGAATCTTATAACAAGGCCCACACCAACGCCTAAAAGCACGCCTCCGAAGCATAC
>CACYDO010000210.1 GCA_902773165.1 uncultured Ruminococcus sp.
GTGGAGACACTACGAGAGGGTCAGCAGGTGACATCGACAAGAAGGTGTTACTTAATGCAGCTTCACCGCCCTATGATGCTAAAGCTTGTACGATCACAGATGCATGACCGCGTTTTATAAACGGTCAGCAGATCAAATCATTCGCCCTGCCCTCGATGAGCGGCAGGGCTTTTTAGCATTATTGGTCTTAGCTTTATTTTGATGATAATTTTATAAAATGGTATTATATTGTGATGATTTACGCATAAATAATATATTGAGAACTACCTGTATGATGTTGTATATATTATTTAACAACGTGTAATTAAAATGAAACCAGGCAGAAATATCGGTAATTTGCTTTTTACCATATAAACTGCAGCTTCGGAGGTGTTTTTCTTGAGTGAACAGAATGAATTGAATGTAGCCGAGGAGAAAATTGATGTAGAAGAGCTTGCGCAGCGAGTGAGCGAATATATCTCCGAACGAAAATATTCCGAGCTTAAAGAATTTCTTATAGATATGAACCCTGCCGATATCGCCGAACTGATGGAGGAGATGGAGGATAAGTATCTTCCACTTATTTTCAGAGTTCTGCCGAAGGAGCTTGCAAGCGAGGTGTTTGTTCATATTGAAGGCGATACCCGTGAAATATTGATAGCTTCGTTCAGCGACAGCGAGCTTAAAGAAGTCCTCGATGATCTGTACGTCGATGATACTGTAGATATTATAGAGGAAATGCCTGCATCAGTAGTCAAGCGTATATTGAAGCATGCAGACCCCGAAACCCGGATCGAGATCAATAAAATACTAAAATACCCCAAAGACAGCGCGGGTTCGATCATGACGACAGAGTATGTTGATCTGCGTAAGGATATTACGGTAGAGGACGCTTTTCTCAGAATCCGCCGAACGGCAGTTGATAAGGAAACTATCTATACCTGTTATGTCAAGGACGATAACAGAAAGCTGATCGGTCTTGTTACCGTTAAAGATCTGCTGATGGCGGATTATCACGACAAGATCAGCGATATAATGGAAACGAACGTGATCTATGTCCACACCTCCGATGACCGGGAAGAGGTAGCAAATCAGTTCTCGAAATACGACTTTCTTGCTATGCCCGTTGTTGACGCAGAGCGCAGACTTGTCGGTATCGTAACGTTCGACGATATCATGGACGTTATGCAGGACGAGGTGACAGAGGATATCGAAAAGATGGCTGCTATCTCGCCGACAGATAAGCCGTATGCAAGAATGAGTGCAATTGAGCTTTGGAAAAAGCGTATTCCATGGCTGCTCCTGCTGATGATCTCGGCAACGTTTACCGGCATGATCATCACTTCGTTTGAATCGGCTCTCGGTAAGCTGATGGTACTCAGCTCGTTTATACCTATGCTCATGGATACGGGCGGAAACAGCGGCAGCCAGGCGTCAGTAACCGTTATCAGAAGCCTTTCGCTTAACGACATCGAGTTCCGCGATCTGCCAAAGGTGGTCTGGAAAGAGATCAGAGTAGCGGTGCTTTGCGGAACAACGCTTGCCGTCGCCAATTTTGTCAAGCTGCTGACGGTGGACAGACTTTTGCTCGGAAACTCTCAGATAACCGTTTTTGTCGCGCTTGTCGTATGTACAACGCTTATCGCAACGGTAATGTGTGCAAAGGTCATAGGCTGTTCGCTGCCTATGCTTGCGCAGAAGATCGGCTTTGACCCGGCTGTTATGGCGAGTCCTTTTATTACAACGATCGTAGACGCCGTATCTCTTATGATATATTTCAGAATAGCTACGGTATTTTTGAATATTTAGTAATTTCAAGGAGTAATAGAAATGAATGATAATATATCGGCATTAATGAAAAATCTGGAATCAAACGGTATGAAGCCCTATTTCTGTGAAACGAATGAAGAAGCTGTAAAGCTGATCGAGGAGCTTATTCCGAAGGGCGCAAGCGTGACCCACGGCGGTTCGGTAACGCTCGGTCAGGTCGGTGCAGTTGAGCTTATTTCAGGTGGGGATTACAACTATCTGGACCGCAGCAAATGCGCAACCCGTGAGGAACAGCAGAAGCTTTACAGAGACAGCTTTTTCTGCGATGTTTACCTTACAAGCGCAAATGCCGTGACTGAAAATGGCGAGCTTTATAATGTAGACGGCAACGCAAACCGCGTTTCCTGCATTGCATTTGGTCCCAAAAGTGTGATCGTTGTTGTCGGCGTGAACAAGATCGTTAAAAATCTTGACGAAGCTGTTCTTCGCGTTAAAACGGTCTGTGCGCCGAAAAATGCAGTAAGGCTCAGCTTGGATACATACTGCGCTAAAAAAGGTCAGTGCGTTAGCTTATCGAAAGAATGTCCGGGAATGTCGGACGGCTGCCACAGTCCTCAGCGAATCTGCTGCTCGTACCTTGTAAGCGGTCAGCAGCGCGAAAAAGACCGCATTAAGGTGATTATCGTAAACGAAGAGCTTGGGTACTGATAAAAATAGCAGCTCCCGGGGATACTGCCGGAAGCTGCGTAAGTGTAAGATAATAGTAGGCGGACAACCCACGACGCGGAAGTATACAGCCAACCCACGACGCGGAGACTAAGCAGGAATTACAACAAACCTGCCCGGAATTGCCTCCGGGCGCCCGCCCGGCGGAATTGCCTCCGGGCGCCTGCCCGGCGGAATTGCCTCCGGGCGCCTGCCTGGCGGAATTGCCTCCGGGCGCCTGCCCGGCGGAATTGCCTCCGGGCGCCTGCCCGGCTCAGACTTCAAAGCTCGGCTTTGGGTCGCGGTCGGAAATGCGCATCTGCTCCGAATGCTTTTTGTCGCAGTTGGTATCCTTACCGGTGCTGTTTGTGCAGTTACTCTGCTTGAGAGCGGTAAACTCGCGTGTGTCGCTGTTTCTCTTGTTCTTTTTCTTGCTCATTTTAATTCACCTCGCTTACGATGATTATTTTATCCCGTCTGCGAAAAAATATTCCTTAGGTGTTATTATGAAAAATTTGCCCGAAGATTTTTTAAATGAAATGAAAGTCCTTCTTGATAAGGACGAATACGAGCGCTACGCTGCGTCAACCGATAAACCGTATTTCCGCGGAATCCGTGTAAATACGCTGAAATGCACAGCGGAAAAATTGAAGGCTCTGCTGCCATTTGAGCTTACGCCAACGCCGTTTTGCGAAAACGGTTTTTATATCCCGTTTGAAACTCAGGGGCTTGGCTCGCTTGCGCTTCATAGGGCAGGTGCGTTTTATTCGCAGGAACCGAGCGCAATGTCTGCGGTAACGATACTTGATGTACGCAAGGGCGACAGAGTTCTTGACCTTTGCGCAGCGCCCGGCGGAAAATCAACGCAAATTGCCTCAGCGCTCGCCGGTACGGGGCTTTTGTGGAGCAATGAAATTGTAAAAAACAGGGCAAATATTCTTTTATCGAATATAGAACGCATGGGAATAACAAACGCAGTTGTGTCGAGCTGCCGTCCGGACAGATTGTGCAGCGCGTTAGATAGCTTTTTTGACAAAATTCTTGTTGACGCGCCATGCTCGGGCGAGGGAATGTTTCGCCGGGATGATACAGCAGTTTCGGAGTGGACAGCCGAGCATTCGCGCGCGTGTGCGGAACGTCAGCTTGCTATTCTCGAAAGCGCTGCGCTTGCGCTGAAGGACGGCGGTACTCTCGTTTACTCGACGTGTACGTTTTCCTACTGCGAAAACGAGGGCGTTATTGAGAAGTTTCTCGATAAACACGGCGAATTTGAGCTGATCGACTGCGGCGCAGAGTTCGGCAGAAGAAC
>CACYDO010000211.1 GCA_902773165.1 uncultured Ruminococcus sp.
CTTGACAGCGGCATTAATACTCTTGCCGACGGAGCGATCGCACTCAGCGACGGTGCAAAAACACTCGACAGCGGCGCACAAACACTTTCAAACGGAATATCCTCCGCAAAGAGCGGTTCAGATGAATTGCTCAGCGGCTTCAAGCAGGCAGAAGCAGGAATGCATTCCTTAAAGGACGGAGCGTCCGCACTTTCCGATGGACTGACATCTGCAAAGGACGGAGCAAAAAGCGTAGACGACGGAGCAGGCAGCCTTGAAGACGGCGCTGCACAGCTTGCGGCAGGCGCTGAAACTCTCAGCAGCGGGATCAGCACTGCGGCAGAAGGAACTTCTACCCTTGCAAAGAGCGCAGTAGAGCTTGACAACGGTGCAGACGCATTGTCAGCAGGTACACAGAATGCAAAGAACGGCGCAGACGCGCTTTCTCTCGGCATCACTCAGACAGGCGCAGGCGTAAGCGCATTATCAGGGGGAATAACACAGGCAAGCGCAGGAATCGACCAGCTTGCAGAGGGAGCTGCAACAGGTGCAAAGAAGCTCGGAGAAATGTCAACTAAGATCACGGGCGCAGCAGATTCACTCGATACAACGATCGGATACAACCAACAGGTTCTTGCAGGATTAAAGGCGATGAAGGAAAACCTCGACCCCGAATCCGAACAATACAAGCAGATCGAAACTATGGTCACAACAATGGAACAGACCGTTGCAGGACAGCAGGAGATCTCCGACGGACTTAGAACAGGCGCGACCTCCTCAACCGAAGATATTACTGCTCTTACAACCGGTATCTCTCAGCTGCAAACAGCATTCAAGGGCGACGGAACAGCAGAAAACCCCGGTCTTGTTGCCGGAGCACAAGCACTGAACACAGCGTTCTACGGCAAGGAAGAAACAGACGGACTTATAAACGGCTCTGCTTCTCTTGCAAGCGGTATTGACGCACTGAACACAGGCGCTTCGTCGCTTGCAGACGGAACGGAAAAGCTTGTCACAGGTACTTCTCAGCTGGACACAGGCGTTCAGCAGGCAGCAACAGGCGCAAAAACTCTTTCAGCCTCTCTCTCCACGCTTTCAGGCGGTGCAGCTTCTCTTCATCAAGGTACGCAGGCGCTCTACAACGGTATCTTGACAGCAAGCACGGGCGCAGGCGATCTGAGCACAGGCGCTTCCGCACTTGATACAGGCTTCGGCAAGCTTTCTTCCGGAGCAAGTGACCTCAACGGCGGACTTGCACAGCTTGAAACAGGCGGAAAGAATTTAAAATCGGGTACATCTACCCTATCGAGCTCGGTAGATCAGCTTTCGGGCGGCGCTGAAAGCCTCAGAAGCGGAAGCGGCGATCTTCTCAGCGGCTTGTTCACACTTCAGACCGGAACAACACAGCTTACCGACGGTGTTAACGCTCTTGCAGCCGGATCAAAGGATCTCAAAGACGGCATGAAGGAATTCAAGAGCAAGGGTATCGACAAAATTGTCAGTGCTTACAGCGATGATATCAGCCCTCTTTATGACAGACTGAAAATGCTTAATACGCTCAGCAAGGATTACGGAAGCTTTTCCGGTGCGGCAGACGGCGTTGTTACAGACGTAAGATTCATCTACGAAACTGACGCAGTCAGAAAATAAAACAAAAATATTCCCCGGGTCTATCTCAGCGAGATATATCCGGGGATTTGTTTTCTGTAAGTTTTCATTATATATGGGTATAATTATAATGAAAATACGATTTACTCTCTCAGGCGCTCAGTACAATGTCATACCAATCTATTGTTGAAGATAACACCCATTCCAGCGCCCTGCGTCTTTCGATCACAACGGAAGGATTCAGATCTCCTGTATTACTATCGGGATTCACGATACTGTCATTTACAGCCCAATGATATCTGTAATAAAGATCCTGCATATCCAATATCTCATCAGGACTGCGCAGACTGCATTTTTTTATAAAATCTTCAAGCGACTGCGAGCTTGTTAAGAATGAAATAGCTTCTTGACAATCACAAAGCGTATCTGCGCCGCTTATATCTTCTACAAGTCCCAAGCACCAGCAAAGCGCCCAATAAGACTCATACGCCCAATCCATATCTATAGTATCCTGCGTTGAATACGTTCCGTCAATAATCCGCTTCTCTTTGGAGTTAAGCATATTCTCCACGCCATAACGCGTATAAAGCGGCTTAAAAAACTCCAGGCTGCCTTCGTAATCACCGTTATTATTGATATCGCAGGCTATCTGGATTGTAAGAAGGCAGGCGGCAGCCCTTTTGCAGATCTCCTCCGTGCTTCTGAGCGTGACCCGATCGTCGTCCAACAGGCACAACAGTTTTTCCGGAGCGGAAATACCCTTGCTGCGGATCATGACGTTATTCTTTTCGCGTCTTTTTTTCTGCTTATCGCTCTCGGCAGGCTCTGTATTTTGCAGGCATGCATGGGTGCTTTTCATTAAAGATACTGTCGCGTCGTATGAATCGCGGTCAATAGTTATGCGCATAAAGCCGCCGTTCTGCACCGCAAAATAAAACTCCTTCTCGTTGCAGGTGACATTAAAAAGAGCTTCAACCTGACCGCTGTTTGTAGTAAACAGGTAGCCAATGCTGATTTTTAGATCTTTTAATTCGTCTTCGTTTATCAGATCGTTTTCTATCAGTACACGGACAGCGGCATTGCCGATATCCTCCTTTAATTCCTTGTCAAAGATCCTGTTGACCTCCATATATAAACCTCCTTATTATTTGCTTCTGCATACACGTAATTATATTTTCGCTCACCGATCTGCGAAAACCTCATTATAGACCAGATCAACAGCTTCAAACGAGATCGTGCAGCCAAGCGAATAAACCGGTAAATGTGCAAGCTTATCAACAAGTGACAGCGTTTTCATCATGCCTTCAACAGTCCCGTCGCGATATGTCTGATTCAAAAGAGTCGGGAACGCTTCTGTTGGTTTTATGCGCTCAATGGTGTTTTCCTTTGCCTGATGAAGTATCACGACGGCGGCAACATCGGCGCAGTCGTTCGTCTGAATACCGTCTTTTCCGCCGTATGGCGTACCGTAGACCTTTATTCCTTCATCGGATATCTTCAAAAGCGGCTTATCGTCATTTATCATTCTGACGCGGCCGCCGAAGCGTTCACGCCAAAGCCTTGAATGAGTAGATTTCCCCGTTCCGCTCGGCGCGGTAAAAAGAATGGCTTTTCCGTTTATTTTCGGTACAGAGCTGTGAAACAGCACAATATCGTCTTCCAGAAGCTTCTCGCATATTTTGCGGTAAACGGCAAGTGTTTCGAGATAGCTTGCAGACCAGCTTCCGCCGTCCATGTTTTCAGCAGCGATCTCTTCATCGGTGACTGTTATTTTAAACTGCGGCTCTTCGTCCGACAAATAATCGGAATAGTATTTTTTTATATAGTCATATTTATTGTCTATTTCTATTGTATGATCGGCAATTTTCGCGGTAAACATGCGGCGCTCTCCTATCCAGACTGTTTTTCAGAGAATATATTTGCAAAAATATATGCAAAAGACCGCTTAAACATAAGTCTAAGCGGTCTGGAGCTAGTAGTCGGACTCGAACCGACGACCTGCGCATTACGAATGCGCTGCTCTACCAACTGAGCCATACTAGCATATAAATCATTCAGCCATTCGCAGCCAACAACATAATTATACTACATTCGTACACTCTTGTCAAGAGCTAAAATCTATTTTTTTCGGCCAAGGGGCGCAGGCTGCACACTAAATCTATACACCTACGTCAACATATTCTCCAGTTTTATTTTAACACTAATGAAAAATATGCTTAAAAGCGACAATGTTAGACAAAGTTCTAAATTCATTCTTGTCACTTTAAGGACAGTGTGGTATACTGAAATAAGTATAATTTTGAGTGGTGAGCACCAATATGAAAAAAGCTGACATTTTGATCGTCGGAACAGGCGTGAGCGGTCTGTTCTGCGCGCTTAATCTTCCGGAAGATAAAAATATCCTGATGATAACAAAGGATATCTGCGAAAACAGCGATTCTTTTCTTGCACAGGGCGGTATCTGCGTATTAAAAGATGAAAAGGATTATGAAAGCTACTACAACGATACGATGAAGGCAGGACATTACGAAAACCGTAAGGAATCTGTCGATATCATGATACGCTCCTCGCCTGAGATAATCTCCGATCTTATCGGCTTTGGCGTCGAATTTGAAAAGGACGAAAACGGTTTCATCTATACGCGTGAGGGCGCTCACTCCACACCGCGAATACTCTTTCATGAGGATATTACAGGCGAAGAAATAACGTCAAAGCTTTTGGCGGCTGTACGCAAAAAGCCAAATGTGACGATACTTGAATTCAATACAATGATCGATCTTATCGTTGAAAACGGCGAATGTCTGGGTATCACTGTGAAGGACGAAAACGGCAGACTTTACAACATTTTTGCCGACAACACTGTGATCGCGACAGGCGGCGTAGGCGGTCTTTACGTTCATACTACAAATTACCGTCATCTTACGGGCGATGCGCTCGGAGTATGCATGGAGCACGGTATCGAGCTTGAAAATATTGACTATGTGCAGATACACCCCACATCGTTTTACATGGCGAATCACGACAGACGTTTTCTCATTTCGGAATCGGTTCGCGGCGAGGGCGCTGTTCTTCTCGACAAAAACGGCGACCGATTTACAGACGAGCTTCAGCCGCGTGATGTTGTGACCGCTGCAATAAGAAAGCAAATGGAGAAGGACGGCACGCCGCACGTGTGGCTCTCTCTTAAAAATATGGACGAGGAAATGATAAAGAAGCATTTCCCCCACATCTACGAATATTGCCGCGAACACGGAGTAAATCTTCCCGAGGACAGCATTCCCGTTGTTCCGGCGCAGCACTACTTTATGGGCGGCGTTCACGTTGATTCCGACAGCAAGACCTCCTGCGGCCGTCTTTACGCAGTCGGCGAAGCAAGCTGCAACGGCGTTCACGGCAAAAACCGTCTGGCAAGCAATTCTCTGCTTGAAAGTCTTGTATTTGCAAAGCGTGCGGCAGCACACATCGCGCAGAATTATAAGAAAAGCAACATTACGGAAAATATTATTGAAAAATACGAAAAACAGCTTTGCGAAAAGCGTGACAGACTTTTGCTCCGCGACGACTACGTTTCAGTTATGAGGGCAAATATCGAAAAGGCTAAGGAGGAACATCTAAATGGAAAGTAACGTTACCATGCTGCTCAACGCCGACGAGCTTATTTTATCGGCGCTCAAAGAGGATATTTCGAGCGAAGACGTATCGACAAATGCAGTTATGCCTCAGCCCAAGCTGGGAGTTGTAAGCCTTATCGCCAAGCAGGACGGTATTATCTGCGGTCTGGGCGTTTTTAAGCGCGTTTTTGAGCTGCTTGACGAAAAAGCTTCTGTAGATCTTTATTTTAAAGACGGCGACGAGGTGAAAAATACAAATCTTATCGCAACTGTAACGGGAGATATCCGCGCACTGCTTTCGGGCGAGCGCACAGCGCTCAACTATTTGCAGCGCATGAGCGGTATCGCAACATATACGCATGAGATGGCGGCTCTTTTTGAAGGAACAAAGACGAAGCTTCTCGATACGCGCAAAACCACCCCTAATATGCGCATCTTTGAAAAATATGCCGTTAAAGTAGGCGGGGGCTGCAACCACCGCTATAATCTCTCCGACGGCGTTCTTCTCAAAGACAACCACATCGGCGCGGCAGGCTCAGTTACAAAAGCTGTGACTATGGCTAAGGAATACGCTCCGTTTGTAAGAAAAATTGAAGTAGAATGCGAAACACTCGAAATGGTGGCTGAGGCAGCCGACGCCGGCGCTGATATCATCATGCTCGACAATATGGATATTCCGACAATGAAAAAGGCTATCGAGATAATAGACGGCAGAGCGCAGACGGAATGCTCCGGCAATGTTACTAAAGAAAACGCTGCAAATCTTGCAGATATCGGCGTTGATTTCGTATCGAGCGGCGCTCTCACCCACTCCGCGCCTATCCTCGATCTTTCGCTAAAAAACCTGCACCCTATTTTCGATACAAAGGTAGGCGCTGTGTAAGTCTACTGTAGTAACGATATTGTAAATTTATTATACATTTTTGTAACGTCCGGTTAAAGCCGGGCGTTATTTTTATCTTGAATCCGCTGATAATGCCGTGAATACAGGATTTATGCTTTGTAACCATTTCACCTTCTGTTGTGATATTTTTACTAAAATATTTATTTGCGATAAAATTTATCTGCTTACTATTGACAATAGCGCCATGAATTTGATATAATTTATGAAATAGAATTGTTGTGCAGCTCGTATTTTACAGATATGTTTGCCGCTGCGTGCGGCGCAAAAAATCCACTGCAAAGGAGGTTGTTGCTTTTTGCTCCGACGAACGGCGAATAAAACGTCGGCATCGGACTTTCTGATAGTCGATAACTGATGTAAAATATAGTTACATAATAAAAAAAAAAAAAAAAAAAGGAGACAAAATCTATGACTAAACGCAACCTATTAGTCGCAGCCAGGAAGAGCCTCGCGGTTATTTCGGCAGCATCTGTCGTTATGTCATGCGGCATGACCGGAGTATTCTCCGCAAGCGCTGCCGAGGTCGGAAAGAAAGCTTCCGGCGCAGCCAGCGACGCGACAAGAATATACATTTACGACAAATACGGCAACAACGTTACAGACCGCGCACAGGTTCATATGGACAACTCTACGCGAGCAGGACAGAACACATCGGATTACCTTTATGTTGTTTTTGAGAACGACGAGGGTATTCTTGACGATGATTTAATAACAAGTGGTGTTTCCCAAGAGGAAAAAAACAGAAGGTTCAGAGTTGCCGACATAGACGAAACATACAGCGACGACCACAAGGTCGAATATAAAGTAACTGTTTCGGGAATGGGCTGGACATACAACGATAAATATAAGGATCCTCTTACCGGAGAACCAAAAGGCAGATATGAAGAGGTCAATTATGTTCCCGGTGAAACATCCTTTATGGTCGGTTCGGAAAGCGGCGAGGTTCGTCAGACAATTAACGTTTACGTTTATGAGCCGGCAGATGATTTTACTGTCCTTTACAATGACCCTACCGGAAAAGACAAGAGTAAAGCTGTAGCTTTCAATTATTATCTGTATAATGTTCATGACGGATATACATCAATAACCGATCATGATTATCCGATTCCTACACTTCTCGATACCGCACACCCCAGTGCAAACAGCGAATACCTTGACCATGTTGGGTGGTACGTTACGGAAGACAAGAGCAAATCCGAACAGTTTGCATCAAGAGATGAAAACGGAATCATGAGATTTAACCAAGAAAATCTTAAGCTTACAGACAGAGCAACGGTTCAGAATGAGACATATTCTCCTGAGCGTAATAATCCTGTATGGCTCGTAGCGTATGCAAAGCCCACAAACAGATTTGCATATGATGAAAAGATGGCTCAGGAAGCTCGCGACAATGGTCTTATCACTCAGGAAGAGTATGATTCGGCTATGGCTAAGTACAGCACCGATCCTTTCAGCGGAGAGCTGACCGACCGTCCTTTCAGCATAGTAGGTCCGAAGGAATTTAAGGACTACGCACTGAATGCAGATAAAAACGCCGGCTATACGGTAGATGAAGATGATAAGTATAAAACAGACAGCAAAGGCAACAGAACTCTTGTAACCTTCAAGGATTCGATCGTTGCCAAAAAGGATCTTGATAATTATCACACAACCAATGACGAGGATAAGATCGCTTACGGCGACACTGTACTTGAAGATAGCAAACCGGTTTACGTCAACACGACCACTATACCGAAGTACATAAAGATGTACATCTTTAAGAACAATCCTGCTACAGCGATCAAGTTCAGCAAGGTTCCCGGAGCGACTGTCACATCAGAGGAAACCAAGGAGATCCGCGGCTCTCTCGAGATTGGAAAGAACGGCTCTCTTGCGATCGAACCCACGCCAACATACAATAAAAATATAGCCGGCTACGAATCAGGAGCAACCGACGTCTTTACTTGGGAATCCTCAGATCCGAGCATCGTTGAGATCGTTGATACAGCTACACGTGTTCCCGGCGACAAAAATATGCAGATCAAAGCAAAGACAAACGGTACTGCAAGGATCACTGTTCGCGGCGAAACAACCGGCGTTGCGGCAGACTGCTACATCACGGTTTACTCAAAAGCAACGAAGATCACGTTATCAGACGCATCTCTTAACGTAAAGAGCGGCAAAACAGCGGAGATCACAGCAACTCTTGCACCTAACAGCGCGAACGAAGAGGTGATCTGGACTTCGGACGATCCCTCAATTGCAACCGTTTCCGGAAAGACAACAAGCAACTTTACAAACAAACAGGTTGCTATTATCACAGGTAAAAAGGTCGGTACAACAAAGATCACAGGTACAACTATCGGTACTGGCAAAACAGCAACATGCACAGTTACCGTAACAGAGCCTACTCTTGCAAATACACTGACTCTTACAACAAACTCAGGCAGCAACATTAAAGAGATCAATGACGGAAGCTCGGTAGATCTCTTTACAAACAAGGATATCACTATAAACGCAAGACTTTTAGGCAAGAACAACGCTACCCCCGACGATAAGGTTGTCTGGACGATCAGCGACAGCAATCATGCATACGTAACTGTTACAAAGCAGACAAGCGAACAGCTTACACTTCACGGAATCGCCCGCGGCAAGGTAACGGTAACGGCAACAGCTGAAAACAACAAGTCTCTTAGCAAAACTTTTACCGTTCAGGTAAAGAAGGGCTGCGCAACAGCTACTATTACAAGCAGCAACGGTAAATCCATCAACAGCCCGAAAAATCTCCCTGTTGGCGGCACACTTTCCCTCGCAGCGGATCTCAGAACAAGCCTAAAAAATACTCCTTACGATCACGATGATACAGTAAGCAGCTGGGCTTCAAGCAACACAGACGTTGTTACAGTAGATAAGAACGGCAACGTTAAGGGAGTTAA
>CACYDO010000212.1 GCA_902773165.1 uncultured Ruminococcus sp.
AAGTAAAATCGACACTGCCTGTCGGCGCTCGCCGACCGCCCGGGTAAGTGTATAATTTTAGTGGGCAGCCCAAAACGCGGAGACCAACTGACCTTCATGGTAAAGTAAAATCGGAACTGCCTCCGGGCGCTTGCCCGGCCGCCCCGGGTATGGTTGACATTTTGGGGGGATTTTGGTATACTGAGGTTCATAAGATAGGAGGATATTGCCATGAATTGTACATTTAAAAGAAAACTGCCGATCCCGAAGCAGCTTAAAGACGAGTTTCCCGTTACGGAAGAAATGGCTGCCGTAAAGAATGCAAGAGATGAGGAGATAAAGAAGATATTCTCGGGAGAATCAGATAAATTTTTGCTCATCATAGGTCCGTGTTCTGCCGATTACGAGCGCAGCGTCATGGATTATGTTGAGCGCCTTGCTAAAGTTCAGGAAAAAGTTAAGGACAAGCTTTTGCTTGTCCCGAGAGTTTATACAAATAAACCGCGTACTAACGGAAAGGGCTATAAGGGTATGCTGCATCAGCCCGATCCGCTTTCAGATTCCGATATGCTTAAGGGTATTATTAAAATCAGAAAGCTCCATATGCGTGTTCTCGCCGAAACGGGCCTTTCAAGTGCAGATGAAATGCTGTATCCCGATAATTACCGCTATCTGTCCGATCTGCTTTCTTACGTTGCCGTCGGCGCGCGCTCCGTGGAAAATCAGCAGCACAGACTTACAGCAAGCGGTATCGACGTTCCCGTAGGTATGAAAAATCCCACAGGCGGAGATATCGGAGTAATGCTCAATTCTATTACCGCAGCACAGTCTTCTCAGACGTTTATCTATCGCGGCTGGGAGGTCGAGAGCAAGGGTAATCCCTACGCCCACGCTATTCTTCGCGGATATCAGGATCCACAGGGAAAGAGCGTTTCAAATTATCATTACGAAAATCTGCTTAACCTTTACGAGGCTTACGCAAAAACAAATCTTACGAATCCTGCCGTCGTTATTGATACGAACCACTCTAATTCCGGCAAGCGTTTTATGGAGCAGATACGTATCAGCGAGGAGGTCATTCGCTCTATCCATCAGAACGATGATATTAAGAAGATCGTTAAGGGCCTGATGATAGAAAGCTATATCGAAGACGGAAATCAGCAGATCACTGAAGCAGATGAGATGATCTACGGCAAATCTATAACAGACCCTTGTCTTGGTTGGGAGAAATCCGAAAAGCTTATATATACTATCGCTGATATGATCTGATAACATATAAGATGGCTTATCGGCAGTTTTCAACTCTTTCTATTTCACCGCGCAGCTTTGCAATTATCTTTTTTTCTAACCGGGAAATATACGACTGCGATATCCCGAGCATATCGGCAACTTCCTTTTGCGTGTGCGTGCCTTTTCCGCACAGTCCGAAGCGCAGCTCCATGATCTCGCGCTCACGTTCGGATAAATGTGAAACTGCTTCAAGCAAAACGCTTTTCTCCGCTTGCTGCTCCAGTTCTGCGTTTACCGCGTCTGCGTCACTGCCGAGAATATCGCTCAGAAGTAGCTCGTTGCCGTCCCAGTCAACGTTCAGCGGTTCATCAATTGATACCTCGCTGCGAAGCTGTGAGCTTTTTCGCAGAAACATCAGTATCTCGTTTTCAATGCAGCGTGAAGCGTATGTCGCAAGCTTGATGTTCTTTTCCGGACGAAATGTATTGACTGCTTTTATCAGCCCTATCGTGCCTATGGATATCAGATCTTCGATTGAAGCTGCGCTTGATTCGAATTTCTTTGCGATGTAGACCACAAGCCGCAGATTATGCGTTATCAGCGGTTCACGCGTCTTGCGTTCGCTGCCGTTTTCTTCTTCCTCCGAGATCTTTTTCATTATACTTTGCTCCGCTTCCTTTGAAAGCGGAGGCGGCAGAGTTTCCGGACCGTTAATATAGTACACGGCGTCATCGCTCAGCCCTTGACCGATAGTATAAAGAAGAGCTTTAATTGAAGAAATTATTTTTTTCATATTATCTTTCCCTTCTGTGAATAGAGCCTGTTTAGTATCTTTGTGTGTGAGAGAATATTCTGATTAAATCTCCGATGTAACCTGCTGAGGAACTAGTGCGCGAAGATCACCGCGTATGCGTTCCTCGCTGCAAAGCGCAATGTACACCGTCTGTTCGCAGCGCTTGTTGTTAATGTAAACCTCCTCCGCCTTGAAGCAGGGGAGTATACCTTCGCCGCCGACAGAAGTAAACGGCACAAAGCGTACTCCGCTTATTTCTGTGCGGTAGCGTAATGTCGTTACAGTTTCGTATTCCGCTACCTGTTCGGGTGTGACGGCGCGTGCGGTCTCTCTGCCGATTACAATTACCGGACACTGCGAGAACGGCTCTTTAAGGCTGTTTCCCGTGTCGATACGCGCAGGTACTCTTACCTCGTTCTCACCGCGCTTTATTGTCAGTATGCAGACGTCGTTTCCTGTTTTGTACTGACCCGAAAGCGTGAAGAAAAGGCGGAATGCGCCGTAGCATATCACCGAGAATAATATCAGCCTGATCGGGGAAATGTTAAGGTAGACAACGCTGTTTTTTACCCAGAGCTGTTTGGGCGTGAAAAGAAACCACATTGCCGCGACAACGCCGCCGAAAAAGAATGTCACGATCAGAAATACCGCGTAAAGCTTGATAAGCCTGCGCAAACGCCGCAAACCGAATGCCGCAAATATCGTTGCAGCGCCTATTGCTGCCTTTATGACAGCGCTTACCGGAAATGGCATTTCCGGCAGCAGTATGGTCAGCGAACCGATCGCGCCGATCGCCGCGCCAAGCAGCAGCCGCTTTACAGAAACGTCTTCGTGAGTGTAAAATGCCGCGGCGCAAAGCAGAAGAAAATTAATTATCAGATTAATGCACAGCAGAATGTCAATGTATATCGTCTGCAACGTCATCACCTCTGTGTTACATTATCTCACTGATAGGCTTAAAATTTTGTCACAATAGTTTCAGCCGTTTAATTTTTATTTCTCGGAAAAGAAGGTGTTCTGAACAAAAGGCGGATATTTCCACGAAAACGACGATAATGACGGATATTCTGCCATATTGTGTGTCCGGAAATTTTACAGGTAAGACACTGTATTTTTGAGTCGTTTTTGTTTATACACCCGGAAATTTCAAAATATGTAGTAATTATGAACGGAAATCAACAAGGAATTAACTTGATTTTTCGCAAAATATGTGATATCATTAAATAGGTCAGGAAGGGAATGGAAAATAATCCCTCCGAAATTTGACAAAATAATTTTTCAAAGGAGTAGTTTAAAATGAGCTATTTGGAAATTGAAAAGGTAGTAGGCAGAGAGATCCTCGATTCCAGAGGAAACCCCACAGTTGAAGCAGAAGTTACTCTTATCGACGGTACAGTTGCAAGAGGTACAGCTCCCAGCGGTGCGTCCACAGGTGAGTTTGAGGCTCTTGAGCTTCGTGACGGCGACAAGGCAAGATATCTCGGCAAGGGCGTTACAAAGGCTGTTGAAAACATCAACACAGTTATCAACGATACTATCGTTGGCATGGACGCTTCCGATATTTACGCAATAGACGCAGCTATGATCAAGGCTGACGGCACAAAGGACAAGTCCAACCTCGGCGCAAACGCAATTCTTGCAGTTTCTATCGCAACAGCAAGAGCAGCAGCTACAGCTCTCGATATTCCGCTTTACAGATTCCTCGGCGGTATCCAGGGTACAAAGCTTCCCGTTCCGATGATGAATATCCTCAACGGCGGCGCACACGCTGACAGCGCTGTTGATACACAGGAATTCATGATCATGCCTGTTGGCGCTCCTACATTCAAAGAGGCTCT
>CACYDO010000213.1 GCA_902773165.1 uncultured Ruminococcus sp.
GATGTTAAAACAGTTAAAACAGGTGAAAACTCGTGACAAACAAAAATCCAGAATACGGTGAGGGTTTCAACCACTTTTTAACTTTTCATCAACCCCTACTACTACTACTAAATATAATATATATATATTTCATTGATTTAAGTGCTCCGCACGAATAGATCATTTTTTCAGCTTCGCTCTGAAAAAGCGAACAAGCTGTACATAAGCGAACATATTTATAGATAAAGATCTCGGTTTATTACGAAATGTAGAATCGGATTTTTGCAAGAAAGGAAGAGAAATTATTCATGAAAGCCGTATTTAACAAGACAGAGCTTGTGGCTGCCGTAACGACGGTACAGAGGGCGGTATCGACAAAAAGCTCAAACCCTGCACTGGAAGGAATACTAATAAAGGCATACAAAGCCTCTGCGACCTTATGCGGTTATGATTTAGACATCGGAATAACTACAGATATTCCTGCAACTATAATAGAAGAAGGCGAAATTGTACTGAGCGCCAGATTATTTTCGGAGATAGTAAAGCGCATGCCCGATGAGATCATCACGATAGAAACAGACGACAAGCTGCTTACTTACGTAAATTCGGGTGTAGCTGATTATCAGATCGTGGGAATATCGTCGTATGAATATCCGGAGCTTCCGAGCTTTGACGCACTGCAAAGCTTTTCGGTAGACGCAGGCACATTAAAATCAATGATCCGCGATACATTTTACGCGATCAGCGACAATCAGTCGAAGCCTGCGCTGATGGGATCTTTGTTTGATGCAGGCGGCGGATATTTAAACATTGTATCCATAGACGGATTCAGAATGTCGGTAAGGCGCGAGAAGATCGACAGCGAGGATAAGTTTGAATTTATTCTCCCGAAGAAAACTCTTGGAGAGCTTCTCAGGATATCGTGTGACGATGACAGCAGCGTTGATATAGTAGTCGGAAAGAAGCATGCGATTTTCCGCATAGAAGGCTACTCTATAGTATCTCGTCTTATTGAAGGAAAATACGTAAGCTATAAGGACACGATCCCGAAGGGCAGCACGACAACTCTTAAGGTAGAAACGAACCGGATAATTTCGTCTGTAGAGAGAATGTCGCTTCTTACGAGTGATAAAATGCAGCAGCCCGTACACTTTGTAGTAGCAGATGAAGGAATAAAGATATTCTGCACGACTGCTGTTGGTAAGGCTAGCGATTACATAAATCTTCCCTTTGAGGGCGAAGAGCTTGAAATTGGCTTCAACAACCGCTACATGCTTGACGCTGTAAAGAATGTTGATGCAGACGAGCTTATTTTTGAATTCAACGGTCCGAACAGACCTCTTAAGATTCTCCCCATAGAAGGCGACAGCTTCCTTATCCTCGTAGTCCCCATGCGCATTTAGTCATCCCGCCCCGGCAAGCGCCGGGAGGCAGTTCCGGTTAGGTTTGAATAAAGCTGTAATCAGAGCCGCGATTTGTACTTTTTAATATTGTTGTTTATCATAGAGATAATATTAAAATACAACTAGCTGCGATTTTAAAATATAATTATTTGAAATATATTTACTAATATGGTGAATAGTGATATACCCAATGGTATACAGAAATAGCTATATTTATATTAGTCCATGTGCTTTTTCTTGATACGGTTATTTCAGAAAAAAAGTCTACATAAATATTCATGTGAGGATAATTATTTTGAGAACAGAAAAAATTTACATAGATACGGAATATATTAAGCTTGACAATCTTCTGAAGCTAGGCGGATTCGGAACGGGCGGTCAGGCGAAGCTCCTCGTTCAGAACGGCGGCGTTAAGGTAAACGGCGAGGTCTGCACGATGAGAGGGAAAAAAATGCGCCCGGGAGATACGGCGGAATGCAACGGTATACTGTTAGAGGTGCTGGGTAAATGAAAATTACCTCGTTGAGCTTTGAGGGCTTTCGCAATTTAGAGAACGGAACTCTGTATCCCGGAGATGGCGTCAACGTTATTTACGGAACTAATGCACAGGGGAAAACCAATCTCATTGAAGCTGTCTGGCTGCTCAGCGGCAACAGAAGCTTCCGCGGAGCGCGTGACAGCGAGCTTATCGGCTTTGGCTGCGACAGAGCAAAGATAGGTGTGGAATTCTTTTCGGAAGGGCGTGTTCAGTCTGCCGAGATCGTTTACGTCAAGGGCAAAAAGGAAGCGTTTCTCAACGGAGTTAAGCAGACAAGCTCGTCTGCGCTGCTGGGTAAGCTGTGCGCAGTTGTTTTTTCTCCGGAGCATTTATCTCTTGTAAAGAGCGGTCCCGCTGAAAGAAGACGTTTTATCGACGGCGCGGTTTGTCAGATCAAGCCGAGCTATAAAGACGC
>CACYDO010000214.1 GCA_902773165.1 uncultured Ruminococcus sp.
CCGCAGTATGTACATATACGTCCGTAAAGCTCTGCAAGAGTTCGGGGAAAAACTATTCCGATATCCGCAAACGGCACATCAAGCTTTGCAATATTATCATAAGCAACAATGCTGATATATTTTTCGTTTACCGTAATTTCTTCGGCTGTGTATATGCCTTTTCTCAGCCATTCGACCGTAAGTGTGCCGTCGTATTTCTGCTCTGTTACAAGTCCGAGTCTGACATCAAAAACAGCTCCGTCAAAGGATGTATTGTCATAAGTGCCGCCGCTGTTGTCTATCTCAAAATCAAGCTCGCCTATAACGGCACTTCCGACAGTGAAGCTGCCCTCATCAGATGTACTTTGTTTTATAACAAGACTGCCCTGCATGATATCCTTGTCGGTAAGCTCTGCCGTGCTGTTGTCTGCAAAGGTAACAAGTATCCTTGCACGGAACGTCCTGCCGGATTCTTTTATAAGCTGTCTGTACAGCGAAGATGTATTTATCATTTTTGCTTTCACCTCACATTTCTATAAAACTGCATGATATACCGTTTATTCTAATATTATCCGCATTCGGAATGACATAATTTGCACTGCTCACATCACCGGTATAAAAGCGCATTGTCTGCATTTTGCCCGACAGGATATCGGGAAAGGTGAGCCATACCGCCGCACCTCTGTTTTTGCATAGCTGCATGACGGTACACGCTTCCTGTAATGTCAGCATTCCCCATGTAAAAGTTATCGTTCTTTTCTGAGCGATAATATCCTTCTGCATAGCTCCGTCACGAGTACTTCTGCCGCTTTCCTCGCTCGACAGGTCGGCAAATGACCACACAGCCGAAACGGGCGGCGGCAGGTCTGCACCGTTTACTTTGAACACGCTCATACTGTCACACCTCCATGCCTTCTCTGCCTGCGTTTTCTGACTTTTACAAGCTTGCTTTCAATTTTTTCACTGTCAAGATAGATATTGTTCTGATAAACATCATCCTGATTTTCAAGTAAAGAAATGATTTTTGAAAGCAGGCTTATTATTTCGGGATCACGGCTGTTTATCATACTTTGAAGTTTTGATAAAGGAGATACGACCTCAGGATCATGCGCAGCCCCCTTGTTGTCGCCTACCATTGCAAGCGTGGGAGCTTTTACAAGGCCGCCTTTTGCAAGCTTGGGAATAAGCGGCGGATATTGAGGCATACTGAAATGCCAGTTCTGTCCGAACAAACTGCCGAGTGCTCCCGCAACACCTCCGATACTGTCTACAATACCTTTGACTGCATAATAAATTCCCGACCAAAGAGAATTGATACCGTCAATAATCAGATTGATAAATCCTTTTATGATACTCCAGATACTTTCCCATGTTCCCTTAAAAAAGTCACATATACCATTCCATGCTTTTTCCCAGTCACCGGTAAATACGCCCGAAATAAAATCTATCAGTCCGCAGAAGGAATCGTATACTCCGCTTATATAACCGCCTATTGCTGTGAATACCGTCTGAAACACACTGTATATATTATTTATAACAGTCTGAATGTACGGTGCAGCCTGATTTACTACCCAGTCAACAAGAGGTTTCAGACCATTGTTCCATACAGGATAGATAATATCGTTCCAAAGCTTTGAAACAGTATGCATAAACTTTTCAAACACAGGTTTGATACAGTCATTCCATGCAGACTGTAGTATTTTTATAAAGCCGTCCCATGCAGGCTTTATCCACTGATTGAAGACTTTCAGAAAAATTGTGCCTAAATCCCCAACTACCTTGCATATACTGTCCCACATTTTCTGACCGTCTTTGTTCCACCAATCCAAAAGGATATTCCCAACATCAAGAAATATTTCCCCTATGAATGAGAATGTATCATTAACGATTGAAAAAATATTATCAAAAGTAGTTTTTATCAGTTCCTGATTTTCCTCAGCCCATTGGTTCAGATTTTCGGTAGCTGTTCTGTACGCATCCGATATTATAACGCCAACGCTTCCGCCAAAAGTCGTAAAACCCGAAAGCATACCCGCTATGGCTTTTTCGGTTTCAGGTCGTGTATCTTCAATAGACTTGTTTAAGATATTGAAACTTGTTTCGGTAAAAGAAGTTAAATTATCAGTTCCCTGACTTAAATTATCACTTGTGTCATTGATATAACCGATAATTTTTTCTTTATCCTTATCGAGCCACTGATCAATACCTCCCGAAACGGTTTGTATAACATTTCCGGCAGTCCTTGCAAGACCTCCGACTGCTGTACCCAACAAGCTAAGATTACTGTCAGCTACCTTTTTTGTTCCGCTGAATGC
>CACYDO010000215.1 GCA_902773165.1 uncultured Ruminococcus sp.
CAGCACGCTAAACAGCCTCTCACGGTTTATGTCGTGAGAGGCTGAATTATTTTATAACGCGCTGTGGGAAAACAGCTTAATCCGTTTGTTTTGAGGCTTTTGAATTCTTATCGTATATGATTTCAAATCGTTATAAGTAAATGCTCGTTGCTTATGTCGTGGTAGAGAGTGCAGTTCTTTGCTTTGAACACGCGGACAATTCCTTTGAGCTTTTCGCCGCCGTCGAATTCGGCGGCCGCGTCCTTAAATTTTTCGAGCTTTTCGGGGTGGAAGGCCAGTGTTTTGCTGTTGTTGAATACAGCCGTATAAAGTATCTCCGCCTCTACCAGATCCTGAAAGATATGACTGCCGTAGGAGAGCTCGGGATTGTAGCCCGCTTTAGCTTCTTCCATTTCACAAACTACGTCAAAGCCGCTGATATCCGAGAACGACGTCGGTACTCCCAGCTCGTGGGATGATGTTCCAATCCGCCCTGGCGTCATAAGCATCATATGCTTGTCGTTATTGCGGAAATGCCAGTTGATCTCGCCAATTAATTTCGCGACGTTTATCTTATCTTTGTAAGGCATATTGTAGTAGCCTACGGGGTCAACATAAACGACATAATCGAGTTTTTCTATCCTTGAAAGTCCCATGGACGCGCCCTTGCATTCAAGGAGAATATTGTCATCGGGAATGTTGTCCGGGATTTCAACGGACGCTTTGCCCGTGACAATTTGCAGAGGTCTGCACTGCAAAAGGTCGATCGAGTATTCGCCGCTGTCTGAAATGTTAATTGTAAATTCCGTGTCAACGGGATAGTCATATTCCTTGTGAATACACTCAAGCATTCTTCGCATACAGTCCATAAGAACTTTGTTGGTTACAAGACCTTTGCATGAGATAAATTTTACTTCCTGATGCCTGCCCATTTCCCTTAGCCGTGATTCGGCGTCAAAATCGTGTTCGAGCAGGATGTTGTCGAGATATCGGGGGAGTACAGGCTCAAGCTGATTAAGCTCCACGATTTCAAGCTCACGCTTTACTGTGTTTATTACTTCGGCCTTTCGCTGAGAATATTTATGCCTATCGGAAGCGCTTGAATAAGCTGTTTTCTGAGGCATATCAAGACTGACAAGTCTGGGATACGAGCCCTCTGTTCTGTCGACAGCTGTTGTGCCGAGCCCCATAACCAGTCTGAGCATACCTGCCTTCGAATCAGCTGTCTGTATAAATCTGTACGGGCTGTATGAATATCCGACGCCCGCGGCGCAGGGCGTATAATAAGAACCGTAGTACGAGCCCGAAACCCTCTGAACCAAAAGCGCCATCTGTTCATCGCGCTTGTCGAGTCCTCTTCGTTTTCTGTAATCGAGTGCGGAAAGGCTCATAGTGCTGGCATAGACGGTTTTTATAGCGTTTTCAAATTCCTTTAAACGTTCCTCGAAGCTTCCTCGATTAGAACAGAATACGGAATCATATTTGCCCGCGAACGCGTTGCCGAAGCCGTCCTCAAGAATGGAGCTTGAACGTACAATGTACGGATCCTGGCCGTAATACTCAATAATATGGGCAAATTGCTCTTTCATTTCCTGTGAAAAACTTCCGTCAAGGAGAAGCTTCCTGAACTCGTCGGCGAGCTCGAAAAACCCCTCGTCGGTTCTCTGCTTTATACGTATATCCCAGAAGCCGTTGTCCACAATGTAGGTGTAGTATAAATCCGAGCCGATGTAGAACGAGTCATGAGGCTCAAGGATCTCGTCAATATCAGGGTGGACATTGCGGATAATCGCCCTTGCGAGCAGCATTCCGCAGGCTTTTCCGCCTATCATACCCGTGCCTATCATATGGTCCCTGACCTCAAAATAATCCTCGGGTTCAAAGTGCTTCTTTACCATCTCACGCATTTTTTTGTCGCGCGTCATCATAATTTTGCACATCGTCGTGCACTCGTCGGACATATCCGCTCCTGATGAACGCTTGAGCTTCGCAAGGTTGAAAAAACGATCCCACGAGTCGATATATTGATCCTCCGCGGCGCGCTGGAGCTTGCCGAGAGTGTGGTAAAAACGGCTCGACTTTACTCCGTCGGTTATCGGGCGAAATTCGCCTGTTTCGGGGTTATACGTATGAGGAAAAAACATAGTGTCCGAGTCGCGGTTCCATACCTTTTCGGGACGGACATATACGCTGTTTCCTCCGGTGTAAACATCTAAAAAGAGCTGGGTTGTGTTTATAATCTTGTTTACAGAGTTCACGGAATGCTTACCTCTTATCAGCGGAAAAAACGCTACCGTGTCGAGAATAAACAGGAAAGGACAGGTAACTCTGAAAAAGTTGCCCATCATAAGGTCGGTCGCCCACGCGGTTTGGAGCTCCGAAAGGCAATCAAAAACATAGAAAGCGTCAAAACCCTCGCGTTCAATTACGTTGTGAATCTCGACCGTAAAGTTTTCGAAGCGGTGGGAAAGAGGAATCTCAACTGTTTTTACCCCGGGCTTGTCGGTAAAAAACGGCTCATGGCTTGCAAATCTGAAATAAATAATATTGCGGTTGTCACGAATCGCCTGCTCGACATAAGGCTCCATAAACAGCCTGAATTCGCTCAGGTCGGAAACCCTCCACACAACGTTGTCGCCAAGTCGGATATTGTCGAGCGCCTTGTCCATTTCGGGAATACCCGAAAGCACTCTGTCAAATGCCGCCATAAAAACACCTCCGTATAATAAACACTTTTACGATATGTATTTATTCTATCATTTGTATTTAAGGTTGTCAATGCGATTATGCAAGTTAATTGCACGGCTATTGCAATTTTTTAAAATATTTTCTGCAAAATAACGCCAATTACTTATAATTTATGAATTACAAATTATAAAATCTTTCATTTTAGACGTTTGCTGTTAATTTTTGATTTGCCGTATAGGTATGAATAATACAAAGGGAAAATGCCCCTTTGTCCCTGCGCCATACCTTCGCTACGAATCTGATAAACGGCGTAAAACAGGACGACGGTACGATAAAATCGCTGACAGTAAAACAGGTAG
>CACYDO010000216.1 GCA_902773165.1 uncultured Ruminococcus sp.
ATGTACGCACTGCAAAAGTAGCAGACGCGGCAATAAGTGTCGTCGGTCAAAACCTACAGCGGAACAGCCTGCGGCCGCTTGGCCGCCGTTTCGAATTCACCTTACTGTAGCGCTGTCTGAAATCCAATTGTACAAAATTTTACGAAATGACTGTAAATATGAATAAATATTTGTAGCATAATTTGTTGATTGTTACAACCGCTTCTGATATAATTATGAATGAAGATATAACTAAAAAGATCGGAGTATTTATCTGTATATGAACAGATTTTTTAAATGTGCATTGTGCTTTATCCTGACATTCGCTGTACTGCTGCCGATGTGCGCATGTGAGGACGATCAGCCGCACCCGGAAGATGAGATAATAGAATATATTTTAACAGAAGAGCCTCTTTCGCTTGATCCTCAGATCGCTTCGGACTACTCGTCTGTAATGCTGATACGCAACTTATTTGAAGGACTTGTGCGCGAAAGCGCAGACGGTTCGATCGTCGGCGGCAATGCCGAAAGCTGGGATATCTCAGATGACGGCACAAAATATACTTTTCACTTAAACGAAAACACCTGCTGGAGCGACGGTTCGCCCGTTACAGCAGACGATTTCGTTTTTGGTTTTTGCCGTGCGCTCGACCCTGAAACGCGCTCTGAAAACGCGCCCGACCTCTATCTTATAAAAAACGCCGCGTCTTTTGCAGCCGGCAGCTCGGACGCTGATTCTCTGGGAATACAGGCAGTCGATGAAAAGACTCTTGAAATTTCTCTCGAATTCCCATCAGACAATCTGTTAAGCGTTCTTACACTTCCCGTTGCCATGCCGTGCAGCCGGTCTTTCTTTGAAACGACAAAGGGTAAATACGGCAAAGAGCCGGAGCTTGTCATCACTAACGGACCGTTCTGCATTCGTGAACCCTACGGCTGGGATCACAACAAATACATTTACATAAGGCGCAGCGAAAACTACAAGGCTGCTAACACAGCTCTTCCCTTGGGTGTAAATTTCACAATAACGCAAGCGCCCGGCGACCCTATTGCGGCTATAAGCTCAGGCAGCACAGATATCTGCGAGATATACGGAAATCAGCTTGCACGCGCTGAGGAGTCGGAGCTAAACATTGAAACAACGTGCAGTACGCTTTGGGGGATCTGCTACAACACCGATATCAAGGCGTTCAAAAATGCAAAGCTGCGTGTTTCGCTGCTTGGTTCTCTCAACAGAGAGGAGCTTCTCGCAAATGTTCCCGACAGCTACGTTAAGACCTCGCAGCTGATATCCGAAAGCGTAAGCTTTGGCGGCAAGGATTACCGCAAAACGGTAGGTGATTTCACGCTTGATAAGGCTCAGGCTCCAAAGCAGATGTACCAAAAAGCCTCGGAAGAACTGGAAGAAAAAAATATAGAGCTGAAAAACGGCTACACAATTCTTTGCCTTGATGACGAAACATCTTCGCAGATAGTAACTCAGCTCATAGAGAAGTGGAACGAGATCACCGGGAATTATTTTAACAAGGAATCTCTTTCCCGAAGCGAGCTTGAACAGCGCATAAAATCGGGCGATTATGAGATCGCCATTGCCCCGCTCAACACATCGGTCGATTCTCCTATGGAATTTCTATCGTCATTTCGCAGCAGCTCGGCAAAAAATTACATTTCGCTTAACTATCCTCAGTACGATGAATTTATAGACAACGCGATGTCTGCGTCCGATGTAGACGATATGATAAAGTCGCTTGGAGACGCAGAAAGCTACCTTGTTGAGTACGGCTACCTTTACCCTCTTTATTACGAAAGCAGATATTTTGCTTCTGCTCAGAATGTTAGCGGAGCGATCTTTGACACAACGAACAACGCCGTTGATTTCACGCGCGTTGCTAAGATAAGGGAGGGCTGATGAATGAAGATAATTGACATTTCGACCGACGCGTTTACAGCGCCTAATTATGCAGACGATCCTCAGCCCAAATTCAAATGGCTTAAAAGCATATCCGACGGTGACGAATATAATTTATCACTTATGGGAATGACGCCGCATTCCGGCACACACATTGACGCGCCATATCATTACATTGAAAACGGCTGCAAGGTCGATGAGATCGACCCTGCGCTCTGCTACGGCTCATGCACCGTTGTTACGCTTACAGGCGTACTCACGGGCGAAGACATGGACAAGCTTCTTCCCCACTGCCGCAAACGACTTCTTATCCACGGAAGCGGCAATGCGTCCTTAGAGCTGAGCGCGGCGCGCGTGCTGACGGAAAACGGCACTAAGCTTGTCGGCATAGACGCTGTATCCGTTTCGTTTGACGATCAGGAGGAAAGCGTTCACCGAGAGCTGCTTTCACACGACGTTGTCATTCTTGAAAACATAGATCTGACAAACGTTCCCGATGGAGACTATATTCTATGCGCCATGCCCTTAAAACTGGAAGGAATGGAAGCCGCTCCTGTCCGGGCAATACTTATCACGAAGT
This sequence comes from uncultured Ruminococcus sp., assembly GCA_902773165.1. Classification (GTDB taxonomy): domain Bacteria; phylum Bacillota; class Clostridia; order Oscillospirales; family Acutalibacteraceae; genus RUG592. The sequence continues at coordinate 2,469 of CACYDO010000216.1, forward strand.
AGCTTTGAAACGCAAAGCCTGATAAACAAGCTATTAAATG
>CACYDO010000217.1 GCA_902773165.1 uncultured Ruminococcus sp.
AGATATTTCGTGACCTCGGGGTCGTTCGCCCAGCCGTAAAATACCGCTTCAAGATCGTCCTCACGCAATTTGCGTAATTTCAGCCTGTCTGTTTCAAGCTCGCGCATTTTTTACACCTTCAAGTCAGCAGTGATCTCGCCCTCGTACAGTCTGTCGAGAACGGGCTTTACTTCGTTTTCAATAAACTCGTTCACCTGAGAAACGCTTCTGCCGACGTAGAGTATCGGGTCAAGCTCGCTTACGATCTCTTCCTTAGTCACGGGGAACGCCGGGTCAGCCGCAATGCGGTCGATCAGGTCATTTACGCCGTCCTCGCGCTTTACTCTTGCAGCGGCAGCGTGGCTGTGCTGACGAAGAAGCTCGTGAAGCTCCTGACGATTTCCGCCGTTCTTTACCGCCTTCATCATGATATTTTCGGTAGCCATGAACGGGAGCTTATCCATAACTCGTCTTGTTACGACCTTGTCATTTACAACGAGATCGCTTGTAATATTGATATAAATATTCAGTATCGAATCAACAGCAAGGAACGCCTCTGCAACGGATATTCTCTTGTTCGCGCTGTCGTCAAGCGTTCTTTCGAACCACTGCGTACCGGCAGTAAGACCGGGGTTGATCGAATCAACGATCACGTAGCGCGCAAGTGAAGAGATGCGCTCGCTTCTCATGGGGTTGCGCTTGTATGGCATAGCGGACGAGCCGATCTGCTTTTTCTCGAAGGGCTCTTCCATCTCCTCAAACGACTGGAGAATTCTCAGATCGTTCGAGAACTTATATGCGCTCTGAGCGATACCGGAAAGTGCGCCGAGGAAATAAGCGTCGGTTTTTCTTGAATATGTCTGACCGGAAACAGCTACGACCTTGTCGAAGCCCATATCCTTAGCGATCAGGTCTTCAACGAGCTTGACCTTGCTCTCGTCGCCTGCAAAAAGCTCCATAAAGCTTGCCTGCGTACCGGTAGTACCCTTAGAGCCGAGAAGCTTCAGGTTAGAAACCTGATATTCAAGATTTTCGATATCGGAGATCAGCTCGTACATCCAGAGCGTTGCACGCTTGCCGATCGTTGTAAGCTGAGCAGGCTGCAAATGAGTGTAAGCCAGGCACGGAAGCGCCTTGTACTTTTCCGCAAATACGGAAAGATTCTTAACGACCTGAGCGCATTTTTTAAGAACAATTTTCGACGCCTCTTTGAGGATAATAACATCGGTGTTGTCGCCTACATAGCAGCTTGTAGCACCGAGGTGAATGATCGGCTCAGCCTTCGGGCACTGCTTGCCGTAAGCGTAAACGTGCGACATTACATCGTGGCGGACTTCCTTTTCTCTCGCCTCGGCAGTTTCGAAGTCAACGATATCTCTGTATTTCTCCAGCTCGGCGATCTGCTCGTCGGTGATATTCAGTCCTGCCGTCTGCTCCGCCTTAGCAAGAGCTATCCAAAGCTTATGCCATGTTGTAAACTTGAACTGCTCGGAGAAAATATACTGCATTTCCTCGCTTGCATATCTTGTGGAAAACGGAGAGGTGTAACGCTCCTTATTCGTTGCCATATTGATGACTTTCCTTTCTCTGTTTGTGGTCACAGCGGTTCGGTATCCGCCGTTATCTATCAGTTATACTTATTTATCATTCTGTTTTCCGCCGTGCCGTCAGCAAGGCTTACATAGCGGACGTATACGGCGATCTTGTTGTTCTCGTCAAGGTTATTCCAGATATCGTTCGTGAATTCGTCGATGTCATCGGGAACAATGATCCTTTCCGGCTCGCCCTGGAATGTCGGGATAGGATTGCCGTCTGTCACATATGTATGAATGAAATGACCAAGTCCGTTTATTGCCGTGTAGCTGAACGTGTAGCGGTTGCACTGAGTACCTTCTGCGTCGGCGCTTTTGAGAATGCTCATTTTGTAAGTAAGCTCTTCGCCGAATGTGAGCATAGCGCTGATCCTCGGCGTCCAGTTCGGGCCGTCAGGCTCAAAGCAGCGTGTGTCGAGCGCGTCTTCAAAGCTCTTGCCGTCCTTTACGAAATCGTAGATCGTATCGGTCTGATCGCCGTTCGTTGCGATAAGCTTGTTATCTATTTTTCTGATCGGCGAGTAGATGATAAGAGAAGGGTCTTCCACCTTGCTTTCATCGTAAGGGTGAATGATGACCTCGTCGCCGTTTTCAACGAATATTCTGTTGCGGCTGTTCTCGCTTCTGCCCATTATGAAGTAAGCGACAGCTGCTTTTGTGCCGTCCTTCGTTTTTCCGACAGCTATGCCTCTTCCAACGTAGGGATTTCCGGCTATACGCTTGCCGATCTCTTCGGTCTGATATACATTCATGTCGAACTCTCCTGTTCAGTTATCTTTTATTTTTTCTCAGCCAGCAGCTGTGCGCTGACCTTTTCAACAGCCTGAGGAAGAATTATCCACTCGGCGTTTACCATTACGCGCTTTTGCAGCGTTTCGGGCGTATCGCCATCGGAAACCTCTACAGCCCTCTGCATGATGATCTCGCCGCCGTCGGGGATCTCATTTACAAAATGCACCGTTGCGCCCGTTACCTTAACGCCGTATTCAAGAGCGGCTTCGTGAACTTTAAGACCGTAATAGCCCTTTCCGCAGAACGAAGGAATGAGCGACGGGTGAACGTTGATGATCCTCTTCGGGTATTTTGACGTAAAGCTTTCGCTGAGAATGCACATAAAGCCTGCCAGCACGATAAGCTCAATTTTATTTTCTTTGAGAAGCTCACGAAGCTTTTTCTCAAACTCCTCCTGCGAGCCGCATTCCTTTTTGGAAACGACTGCACAGGGTATATTCGCTTTCTTTGCACGTTCAAGAGCGAACGCGTCTTTATTGCTCGAAACAACGAGCTTTATCTCTCCGCTTTTGATTATTCCGCTTTTCTGCTTGTCGATCAGCGCCTGGAGATTTGTACCGCCGCCCGAAACAAATACAGCTATGTTTACCTTTGCGCGGCTCATTCGATAACAACTCCCTCGTCGCTTTTGATTATCTCGCCCATAACGTAAGCGTCCTCGCCGTTTGCGCGGAGAATTTCAAGAGCCTTGTCAGCGTCTGCCTTATCAACAATAACGCTCATGCCGACGCCCATGTTGTAAGTATTGAACATATCGCGCTCGGGGATATTGCCCGTCTTCATAATAAGCTCGAAGATCGGGAGAATTTTAAGAGCCGACTTGTCGATCTTAGCCGTATAGCCCTCGGGCAGACTTCTCGGAATATTCTCGTAGAAGCCGCCGCCCGTGATGTGGGAAACGCTCTTTACCTTGACCTCGTCAAAGAGAGCAAGCATAGGCTTTACGTAAATTTTTGTAGGAGTAAGAAGCGTTTCTGCAATGTTGCTTCCGCCAAGCTCCTCACACGGCGTCAAAAGAGCAAGATCGTGAGCAACGTCCTCGCCTATTCCGAAAACCTTTCTGACAAGGGAGAACCCGTTGGAATGAACGCCGCTTGAAGGAAGAGCGATGATAACGTCGCCTTCCGTTACGGAAGATCTGTCGAGGATCTTGCTTTTATCAACAACACCTACGGAGAAGCCTGCAAGATCGTACTCATTCTCCGGGTAGAAGCCGGGCATTTCCGCAGTTTCGCCGCCGATAAGAGCGCAGCCCGACTGTACGCAGCCCTCTGCAACGCCCTTTACGATCGCTTCAATACGCTCGGGAATATTCTTTCCGCACGCAATATAGTCAAGGAAGAACTGCGGCTTTGCTCCGCAGCAGATGATGTCGTTAACACACATTGCAACGCAGTCTATGCCGACTGTCTCGTGTTTATCTGTAAGGAAAGCAAGCTTGAGCTTTGTTCCTACGCCGTCTGTACCCGAAACGAGAACAGGGCGCTCTATGCCGGTCATATCAAGCTCAAAAAGTCCGCCAAAGCCGCCGATATCGGAAACAACGCCCGACGTCATCGTTCTTGCAATGTGGCTTTTCATAAGCTCTACGGCTCTGTAGCCTGCCGTAATGTCTACTCCTGCCGCCTTGTAGCTTTCGCTGCTGCTTTTCATTTATTCTTCACCCTTCTTATTCTTGTTTTTCTTTTCCTCGGGGATCGGCTGCTCAAATTTGTTCTTGCTGCCGCGCGGAATACGAGTCGGATATTTTTCGTCGAAGCAAGCCAGGCAGAAGCTCTTGCACGCGCCGCCCTCGGCGATCTTTTCAACGTCCTCGTAGCGCAGATAGCCGAGAGTATCAGCGCCTATGATCTCGCAGATCTCGTCCATCGTGTGCTTACAGGCGATAAGCTTGTCCTTAGAGTCAATGTCAACGCCGTAGTAGCACGGAGCGATAAACGGCGGTGCAGACGATCTTACATGAACCTCGGTAGCGCCTGCGTCTCTGATAAGGCGAACGATCCTTGCGCTTGTTGTACCTCTTACGATAGAGTCGTCAACCATTACAACTCTCTTTCCCGAAACGACCTCGGAGATCGGGTTAAGCTTGATTTTAACCTTATCCTCTCTGGACTTCTGACCGGGAGCGATGAACGTTCTGCCGATATATTTATTCTTGATAAAACCGATACCGTAGGGGATTCCTGATTCCTTCGCGTAGCCGATAGCTGCGTCAAGACCGGAATCGGGAACGCCTATAACGACGTCTGCGTC
>CACYDO010000218.1 GCA_902773165.1 uncultured Ruminococcus sp.
GATCGGGGAGATCAAATAACAGCTTATTTTAAATATGATCGGAACTGAAAATGCGTTTAGTGTAGAATATAATTAAACTAGTGATCGCGGAGATCAAATTACAGCTTATTTTAAATATGATCGGAACTGAAAAAATGATAGATGTTTGTTTACTGGGGACAGGGGGAACAATGCCGCTGCCCGAACGCGCTTTGACGGCGCTTGCTATAAGATATAACGGAAGTACCTTTCTTGTGGACTGCGGAGAGGGTACGCAGGTGCAGCTGCGCAAAAAAGGTTTGAGTATGCACGATATAGACGTTATCTTTATTACTCACTTCCACGCAGACCACATTGTCGGGCTGCCCGGGCTGCTTCTTTCAATGGCAAAATGCGACAGAACAGCGCCGGTCAGTATCGTTGCGCCTAAGGGCGCTTCGTTTGTGATACGTTCTCTTTGCGTGACAGCGCCGGTCATGCCGTTTGATATCAATATTACAGAGATGCACGAAAAACAGGAATCATTTTTCTTTAACGGAATAAATGTTTCGGCGCAGCAGGCAGACCACAGCGCGACCTGCTATGCATATTCATTTGAACTCAAACGCAGCGGAAAATTTGACCCTGTTCGTGCGCGTGAGCTTAACATTGACGTTAAGCTCTGGAAACAGCTCCAGCGCGGCGAAAGCGTAATTTCGGGAGATCAGACATTTACTCCCGATATGGTTCTCGGCAAGCCGCGAAAGGGCTTAAAAATTACGTACTGCACCGATACTCGCCCGACAGAGGATATCGTGCTGCTTGCGGAAAGCTCCGATCTTCTGATCTGTGAGGGAATGTACGCCGAAGACGATAAGCTGAAAATGGCGATAGACAAGAAGCATATGCTTTTCAGTGAAGCTGCAGGAATTGCCGGAAAATCATGCTCGGCGGAGCTTTGGCTCACGCATTTCAGCCCATCTCTAAGCGACCCTTACCAATATGAGGAGTACGCAAAAAGCCTTTTTAAAAACACCGTTATTCCACATGATCTTGAAAGCACAGAGCTGATGTTTAATAATGTTTAATTGATCTGCGCATTTATTACAGTTGTTGCTTCGTCAGCTAAATAATCGTAAATATACAACTCCGCGCTTTCGCAACACGACCTACCCCGGCGGAGCTTCGCGTAATATTTTTAACCCCCTATGCCGCCGATGGCAATACTAATGAGATCCTCGTGCCCAGGTTTTCGTAGCTGAGGACTTCGAAAAATCCGCTGTGTTTGTCTGCTATCCATTTGGCGATAGACAGTCCCAGACCGTAGCCGCCGCTCTGACGGCTCCGCGCAGGGTCACTGCGGTAAAATCGCTCGAATATCTTAGTTATTTCCTCCTGCTTGATTCCTATTCCGTTGTCTTGTACCTCTATTGAGTATTGGTCGTCACCGCGGTTTTGCAGACGTAAAATTATATCCGTTCCCTCGGGGGAATACTTTATCGCGTTGTCTACAAGTATTCTCAGACACTGCTTGATAAGCGACGGGTCAGCCTGCGCTTTTATATCGGCTCGAAGATCAAGGCGAAATTCATGCGTCTTGTCGATCATAGTAAATTCATCGTAAATATCGCAGATAAGAGCGTTTATATCGACCTCTTCAAATCGTATGATCGCTCTGCCGCTGTCACCGCGCGCAAGAAACAGAAGATTCTCTACAAGCCGGCTCATGTTTTCGGCTTCGCTTTTGATAGATGTGATAGATTCCTCAAGTATTTCCTTATCCTTGCTGCCCCATCGTTCGAGCATATCGGCGTAGCCGCGGATAACCGCGATCGGCGTTCTCAGCTCATGCGACGCGTCGGAAACAAAGCGTATCTGACTTTGGTAGGAAGAGCGTGTGCGTTCAAGAAGATCGTTTATTGCTTCCTCCAGACCCGCAAGCTCCTCCTTGCCCGTGTGTATCGCCAGTTCTCCGCTGCCCGGAGATAGCTCTGTGATCGCGTTTTCAAGTGAAGTGAAATCGCTGCCGGTGATGTCGATATCTTTAAGCGCACGCGCCGCTTCCGTCATCGTGTAGAGCGGTTTAAGACGTTCGTATGTGCGCCCCGGGATTATCACGCAGGCGGCAATAAGCAGGATAAACTGCACCATAACGATAAATATGAGAGATACGCCTAAGAATGCCATATGATTTCCCACCGGAACGGTAACAAGCTCATTTGCAGCGTTCGTCACGCTCACCGCTGCGGAGCGCAGATATTCTGATATGCTGCTGCCGCCGCCGAAATAGAACCGCACACCTCTGAGACCGGAAAATGTGCCGTTTACCGAAACGACTGAATCGTAAATTACAGAAGCTGTCATCAGCGCCACATAAGCCAGATCAACAAGAATACTGCCCAGAACATTAGACAAAAGCTGCTCTGCGCTTATTTGAAATGTTATCGAGAAGCTCCCGGGAGAGCTTCTTTTTTTCTTCTCGCGAAATACAAATTTGCGCTGCTTCGATTTTTCCGGATTATGACTGCCGGAAGAATTTGCAGTGATTCCGGGATCATTTTCTGTGAGATTTTCGATAATATTTTCGTCAGTTTTTTTGTTAGCGATGTCCTGTTTTGATTCCGGAATATTTTCGGCAATATCATCAGAGCGATTATCCGGAATATTTCCGGTGATATCATCAGAGCGGTTATCCGGAGTATTTTCGGTGGTATTATCCGCGTGATTTGCCGGAATATTACCCTTTTTTTGCGCAGCTTTGCCGCGTTTACTCTTCTTTGATGACATAGCCCACACCTCTTACGGTTGAAATTATCTTCACGCCGAATTTGACGTCTATTTTCTGACGAAGATACCGGACATAGACGTCTACGATATTTGTTTCGCCGACGTAGTCGTAGCCCCATATATTTTCAAGAAGAGTATTCCGCGACATGACGATATTTTTATTCTGCATAAGTGTTTGAAGAAGAGCGAACTCCTTCGCGGTAAGCTCGATGGGAACGCCGTTATATGTGACCTTAAATCTTTCGGAATCGAGAGTGATACCGCGGCAGTGCAGCACCTGATGAGCTGTTTCGGAGGAAGCGGAACGTTTTCTGAGAGTAACGCGGATACGGGCAAGAAGCTCTTCGATAGCAAAAGGCTTAGTTATGTAATCGTCAGCGCCCATATCAAGCCCGGAAACCTTATCCATAACAGCGTCACGCGCAGTGAGCATAATAACGGGAACATCGGATTCCTTGCGAACTCTGCGCAGTATTTCAATTCCGTTCAAGCCGGGCAGCATGATATCGAGGAGCAAAAGGTCGAATTCTCCGCTTTGAGCAAGCTCCAGACCCTGTCTTCCGTCGGAAGCCTTTGCAACATCATAACCCTCATGGCGCAGCTCCAGCTCAACGAAGCGTGCTATTTTCTCTTCGTCCTCTACAATTAATATTTTCTGCATAATTTTACGCTCCTGTATTTTTATACTGATTACGGTCAGAGAAAGTAATTCTGTTATACACATATATTATACACTAATTCAGGCTGCAAAAAATAAATTTTTTTAAAAAAGTAATGACAAATTTGTATGTATACAGAATTTCTCCCCCGATGGGTTTTATCGGGGGAGTTTTTTGGTTATGAAATTTACAATCCTAAGCTTTGGCGCAGGACGGATATTGCGTCGCCGGAATCAATTACGGTATCGCTATTGATATCGGCAAGCTTTTTAACATCGTCTTCAAGCTCCATCAGATCTGCGCTTGCACGAAGAATAATAAGTGCGTCACCTGAGGTTATAACACCGTCGCCGTCAACGTCGCC
>CACYDO010000219.1 GCA_902773165.1 uncultured Ruminococcus sp.
TACATTTAATTAGTGTAGGCAACACCAAAACGCTCAGACTAACTGACCACCACAGCAAAGTATAATCGGAACTGCCTCCCGGCGCTCGCCGACCATTTAGTTAGTGTAAAATATTAGTGGGCAACCCCAAAACGCGGAGACTAACTGACCACCACAGCAAAGTAAAATCGGAACTCCCTCCCGGCGCTCGCCGGGCGGAATTTATTTCCCCCTTGATAATTATGGGCATATGTTGTAAAATAATATTGTAATTTATATTAACGAGGAATATCATGCAGATAATTAAGGAAATTCATAAACAGCATCAGCCGTGCTGCATTGCGCTCGGCTTTTTTGACGGAGTTCATATGGGTCATCGCCGTTTAATAAACTCTATGACAGCTCATGCAAGCGAAAACGGACTTTCCTCCGCTGTGTTTACCTTCTCTTCGTCGCCTGCCGCAGCGCTTGGAAAATCCTCCGCACGCACTCTGATGACGATAGAAAGTAAGCTTTCATGCTTTGATTCTCTTTCCGTTGATAAATGCTTCCTTATGAATTTTACGGATTTTCGCGATGTTTCCGCGGAAACCTTCGTTAACGATATTCTCATTGATACGCTCTGCGCCAAAGCTGTCTTCTGCGGCTACAATTACCGTTTCGGAAAATTTGCCTCTGGCAGCTGCGGTCTGCTGTCGGAGCTTTGCGAAAGCAAAGGCGTTGAGGTCTTTGTTACCGCTCCCGTGTGCGCTGACGGCGATACCGTCAGTTCAACAAGAATAAGAAATCTTATAGAAAACGGCAAAATGAGAGAAGCAAATACTCTTCTCACCGCGCCTTTTTCGATCAGCGGCACTATCGCTCATGGTTTGCAAAACGGGCGCAAGGTCGGTATTCCTACAATAAACCAATATCTCCCCGAAAATTACGTAAAGCCGCGTTTCGGCGTTTACGCTTCCTTCGCAGTTATTGACGGCAAAAGATACAGATCTATAACGAATATTGGCGTTCGTCCTACTGTTTCCGGGCATGGCATAAACTGCGAGTCGCATATCCTTGATGATTTTGACGGCGATATTTACGGAAAAAACGTCCGCACAGAACTGCTTTGGTTTGAACGAGATGAACGCAAGTTTCCAGACTTAGCTGAATTAGCAAAGCAGATTCATCGTGACATTGCACATATAAACCAATTAAAAATATACGAAATATACAACAACGGAGTGCTGGAAAATGGCTGTTAAGGAAATACATAAGCCTGCCGAAACGCAGGAGCAGAATTCCCCCGAAAAAAAACATAAAAAGCTTCGCGGATATCCGTTATTCGTGACGGTATTCATTGCAGTGATCGTCATTATCAATACGGCTGCCGTACTTTCAAAATCTTTCAGCGACTTTTTCATGAACCATATTTTCCGCGCAGCCGCGGCTACTACTGGCAGATTCTCGGGTATGTTTCCGTTTTCGCTCGGCGAGGTGCTTATCACGCTCGGCATTGTGCTTATCGCTGCCGCCGTTGTTATTTCGATATTACTTATATTTCTTAAAAGAAAACAAAAATATCGCCGTTTTGTCGGCAGATATATGAAGTCGCTGCTTGTGATCGTACTTACGGTTGTTCTGCTGTACACGTTCAATTGCAGTATTCCCTACTGTTCGACGATGCTTAATTTTGCAGGCGGCATACGTGAATTTGATATTGACGAATTTGAAGCTGTTAGAAACTACGTAGTAAACGAATGCAACGAGCTTGCACCTAAGATGAAAAGAAGCGAAGACGGAACGATGATTTTTGACGGTGATCCCGATAAATACGCCATTTCTGCCCTTCAAGGAATATCCGGAGAATTTCCGCGGTTTAAAGGGTACTATCCCCCTGCAAAAAGTATGTGGGGATCGTATTATATGTACAAGTCGAAGATCATAGGCATATATTTTCCGTTCTCAATGGAGGCTAATTACAGCAAATACGTTTCCGACTCGTACATGCCCCATGTCCTTGCGCATGAGTACGCCCATTTAAAAGGATACATCTACGAGAGCGAGGCTAATTTTATGTCGTTTCTTGCTTGTATCAACAGTGAAGACGATGCGGTCAGATATTCGGGCTATCTCTGCGTACTGAGCTATATCGAAGATGATTACACAAATGCAGTTACCGATGATCGGCAAAATAAACAACCGCAAATATCTGATCTTGTGAAATTTGACAACACCTGCTATGACCGTGCAACATGGGAATATCTGAAAAAACGCGATGAAGAAAAGCAGCAGCCAAAGGTCGCACAGGTTGCAGAAAATGTAGGCGATAAGCTTACAGACGCCTACATGGACGCTTACAGCTACGAGCCGAATTACAGTGAAGTAACATTGCTGATGATGCAGTATTACACGGAGTATGGCAGCTTCAGCGTAAAATAATATTTTAGAAACGCGTATGCCGCCTATACTTTTTCGGGGTGTCATGCGCGTTTTTCGGCAAAAAAATTTTTTTGATCTTGTAACGAATCGCTCACGACTGCGTTTAATCTATGAAAGCGAGGTGAGAGCTTATATGGACGTTAACATCGAAAAAATTTACGAGCTGTACTTTATGCAGGTATATTCATTCGTGATGACGCTGGTTAAAAATCCTGACATTGCCGAGGAAATCACTCAGAATACTTTTTTCAAGGCTATGCAGTCATCTTTTAAGCACCGTGAAGAGGCAAGCGAACTGACGTGGCTCTGCACGATCGCCAAAAATCTATACATAGACGAGTACAGAAAACGAAAAAAGTCTTCTCCGTTTTCTTCGTCCGATGATATCGCCGATGACAGCAGCTTTGAGGAAAAACTTGAAAACAAGGAATCTTCATATCAGATACACTGCATACTGCACACGCTTGAAGAGCCGTATAAAGAAGTATTTCATCTTCGTCTTTTCGGTGAGCTTCCGTTCAAGACTATCGGAGCGATCTTCGGAAGATCCGAAAGCTGGGCGAGAATTACTTATCACCGCGCAAAAATTAAAATCAGAGAAAGGTTGGATAATAATGATGAATAAATGTGATATCGTGCAAGATCTGCTTCCGCTTTACGCAGATAATATTTGCAGCGATGAAAGCCGCCGCTTTGTTGAGGAGCATATTTCCGAATGTAAAACGTGCGCCGACTTTTTTGAAAAAATCAAAGACAATGAAATTGAAAAGAAAATTTCCTTAGAGAAAAACGACGTACTTAAACATAACTACATCATCTCAAAAAAGAGAACACTCACAGCAGGTATCATCACCGCCGGTGTGCTTATGATACCCGTGGTGATCTGCCTGATCGTCAA